>NZ_JBIDAJ010000015.1:32979-207784 GCF_043202395.1 Streptomyces sp. NPDC048197 | reverse complement strand
CCGGTGTTTGGGACTGCTGTCGCTTTACGTCCCAAACACCGGCCCCTCCGGCCCGTCCCCTCCCGTTGGGGGAGTGTGCGGGTGGGTGGGGGCGGAGGTCCGGGGGCGCTCAGTCGTTGTCGTCGTCGTGTGCCGGGGCGGTGCTCAGGGCGCCGGTGTCCGGGTCGACGAGCAGCTTGTGCTCCGTGCCGTCCTTGGTGACGGTCTCGACCTCCCAGACGGCCTTGGTGCGGTGGTCGTCGTCTAGTTCGACGGAGGTGACCGTGCCGTGCCCGGCCTTGCGGGCTGCGGTGGCGGCGTCCGTGCGGGCGTTCTTCAGGGCGGTGCGCTCCTGGGCGTGATCGTCGTCGTCCTCGCGGTCGACGTGCTGGTTCAGCACCCGTGCCGTCCGCGCGTCGAGGGTGACCTCGTGCCACTTTCCGTCCTTGCCCAGGACGTCCGCGTCCCAGACCAGGCCCGGGCGGTCCTGGTCGAGGTCCAGGCCGGAGACCTTGCCGGGGACGGCCTTCAGGGCGGCGGCCGCGGCCTGCGGAGCGGTCACCCGGGCGGCGCCGGCCTCGCGGAGGTCCTCGGTGTCCTGGCGGGCGTGGCCGGCCGCCGGTGCCGTGGCCGGGGCGCCGTTGCCGCTCACCGCGACGGCGGTGACCGTACCGCCCGCCAGCAGGGCGGCCGCGGCGGCGGTGGCGATGACGAGGTGGCGCTTCATGTGCTCTCCTCCGTAGTGGCGAATGCTGTGCCGCCACAGTGGCCGAACGCACCTGAAGCCCGGCTGAAGCCGGCTGAAGGGCTCTTCAGGTTCCGGATGGCAGGCTGGCCCGTATGCGCCTGTTGATCGTGGAGGACGAGCAGCGGCTGGCCCTGTCGCTGGCCAGGGGGCTGCGGGCCGAGGGGTACGCGGTCGACGTGGTGCACGACGGCCTCGAAGGGCTGCACCGTGCCGGCGAGGGCGCCTACGACCTGGTCGTGCTGGACATCATGCTGCCCGGCATGAACGGCTACCGCGTCTGCGCCGCGCTGCGGGCGGCCGGGAACGAGGTGCCGATCCTGATGCTGACCGCGAAGGACGGCGAGTACGACGAGGCCGAGGGGCTGGACACCGGCGCCGACGACTACCTGACCAAGCCGTTCTCGTACGTGGTGCTGGTGGCCCGGGTGAAGGCGCTGCTGCGGCGGCGGGGGCGGAGCGCCGCGCCGGTGTTGCGGGTGGGGGCGCTCGCCGTCGACCAGGGGGCGCGCCGGGTAGAGCGGGACGGTACCGAGGTCGCGCTGACCGCGAAGGAGTTCGCCGTACTGGAGCAACTGGCCCTGCGGGCGGGGGAGGTGGTGTCCAAGGCGGAGATCCTGGAGCACGTGTGGGACTTCGCCTACGACGGCGACGTCAACATCATCGAGGTGTATGTGAGCGCGCTGCGGCGCAAGCTCGGCGCCGGGCACATCGTGACGGTGCGCGGCGCGGGATACCGGCTGGTGGCCGGTGCGTAGGGCCGCGGGCCGGGTCCTGGGGTCGGTACGGGCCCGGGCGGCGGCCGGCGCGACCGTGGTGGTGGCGCTGGCGCTGATCGCGGCCGGTACGGCGGTGCTGCTGGTGCTGCGCGGCAATCTGCAGGACCAGGCCGGGCTGCAGGCGGAGGTCGCGGCGCGCGAGGTGGCCGCGCAGATCGCCACCGGCACGGCGTACCCGAAGCTCGATCTGCCGGACGGCGAGGACCATCCGGTGGTGGTCACCGACGAGGACGGGCGGGTGCTGGCGGCCGGCGAGGACGTACGGGCCGTCGACGGCCGGCCGGTCAAGGGCGCAGCGGCGGCGGGCGGCGGGGGCGCGGGCTTCGGCCGGTCGGGTGACGGTGACGACGATGACGGGGACGACGACCGGGGCGGGCTGCGGCCCGGTCAGGTCGACGAGGACGTGCACCACCGGGACGGGACCGCCGATGTCGACGGGACGGTGGCGGCCTACCGGTTCGCGGTGGTCGAGGCCGAGGACGGCCGGGGCGAGAAGGCCGTGGTGCGGGCGGGTTCGGCGCTGGCACCGGAGCGGGCCGCGGTCGGCTCGGTGCGGACCGCCATGCTGATCGGGCTGCCGCTGCTGCTCGTCGTGGTGGCGGGGGTGACCTGGCTGGTGACCCGGCGGGCGCTGCGGCCGGTGGAGGGCATCCGGTCGGAGATGGCGGCGATCACGGCCAGTACGGATCTGAGCCGGCGGGTGCCGGTGCCGTCGTCCCGGGACGAGATCGGCCGGCTGGCGCGCACCACCAACGAGACGCTGGCCGCGTTGGAGACGAGCGTGGAGCGGCAGCGGCGGTTCGTCGCGGACGCCTCGCACGAGCTGCGCAGTCCGATCGCCAGCCTGCGCACCCAGCTGGAAGTGGGGGTGGCGCACCCCGAGTTGCTGGACGTGCCGGGCGCGGTGGCGGACACCGTGCGGCTGCAGCGGCTGGCGGCGGACCTGTTGTTGCTGGCGCGGCTGGACGCGGGGGAGCGGCCGGCCGCGGCCCGGGTGGACCTCGCGGCGCTGGTGCGGGAGGAGCTCTCGCAGCGGGCCGGGGACCGGATTCCGGTCACCACCGGTGAGCTGGCGGGCGCCGAAGTGGCCGGTTCGCGCGGCCAGTTGGGGCGGGTGCTGGGGAACCTGCTGGAAAATGCGCAGCGGCATGCGGCCGGCGAGGTGCGGGTCGCGGTGGTGCGCGCGGGGGAGTGGGCGGTGCTGCGGGTCGAGGACGACGGGCCCGGGGTGCCGGAGGCGGACCGGGAGCGGATCTTCGAACGGTTCGTCCGGCTCGACGACGCGCGGGCGCGGGACGACGGCGGGGCCGGGCTGGGACTGGCCATCGCACGGGACGTGGCGGTCCGGCACGGCGGCACGCTGGGCGTACGGGACCGGGCGGTCTTCGAGCTGCGGCTGCCGGCGGCCGGCTGAACCGGGGCGGCCGCGGCCCCGGGGCGGGGCCGCGGCCGGGCGGTCAGATCGTGCCGCGCTGGGCGCGGAGGTGTTCGGCCACCGGGGTGAGCGAGGCCCGCAGCGACTGGAGGTCCTCGGGGGCGAAGAGGTCGATGAAGTGCTTGCGGACCGAGGCGACATGGTGCGGGGCGACCCGGCGCATGGTGTCCCAGCCCTCCTCCGTCAGCACGGCGTAGAGGCCACGGCGGTCCGATTCGCAACTCTCGCGGCGTACCAGGCCGGCGTTCTCCATCCGGGTGATCTGGTGGGAAAGACGGCTCTTGGACTGCAGGGTGCTGGCGGCCAGGTCGCTCATCCGGAGCCGGTGGTCCTCGGCCTCGGAGAGGTTGACAAGGATCTCGTAATCGTTGTTCGTCAGGCCGAACGGTTGCAGATCGCGCTCCAGTTGGTGCATCAGCAGTCTGCTGACGTCCAGATGAGTGCGCCAGGCACGCTGCTCCTGGTCGGTCAGCCAGGGAGTGTCGCTGTCGGTCGTCATGGATGAATTCTACCTGTTAAAAGTTGAATAGTGAATTAATCCCCGTGGGGTGACGACGACCGGCCGGGGCCGGGTGTGGGTCAGACGTTCGAGGTCACCGTCCGCAGACTACCGCTCACAGCCCGAAGCGGCGCTGGAGGCTCCCGAGGTTGCCGGGCAGCTGGGGCAGTTGTGAGCCACTTTGCGGAACGTGTCCGCCACCGCCCGGAACGCCCTCCTCCACCGGGACCGCGCCGGTCGCCAGCTCCGGCATCAACTGCTCCGTCGACTGCAGCAGGACCGTGCCGGCCCCCACGAACTCGAACTGGTGCTCCTCGCCCGAGGCCCCTCCGACACCGGTGTGCGCACGCAGCCCGCCGAGGAATCCCCGCAGGTACTGGTGGTCGTAGTGGTGGCACGGCGACGGGCAGTCGGCCCAGCCGACGAGCGCCTGCGGGTCCACCCGGATCGGCGGCTCCATGAAGACCACCGGCCCGTTGGACGCGGCCACGAACTTCCCCGTCCCGATCAGCGTGAGGAAGCCCGGGATGATCGACTGCTTCAACGACAGAGATGGCTGAAACGCGAGCAGATTGCCCGAGCGAATAGTGAGGTTGCCCTCATCGAGGTCGTAGGAATTCACGTCGAAGGCCCGGTCCGCGAGCAGCATCTTTCCCCGGCCCTCGGCGACGACCCAGTCCGCGGCGTGCAGTGGCGAATGGAAACTTCCGGCGATCAGCCGGTCCAGCCGGCCGTGTCCGATGCCGTGGAAGTCGATCTGCCCGTAGTAGGCGATCATCTTCCCCTTCTGCAGGAACCACTGGCCGTCCAGATCGACGCTGAAGGCGTACGGATTGACGTTGTCATCCGCGGGGAGCGAGGCGACGTCGTGGACAACGGGACCGGTCACAGCTTCTCCTCCGAGGCCTGGACGTAGACGGTGCCCTGGCCCGACAGCTCCAGCTGGAAGGCCTCGCCCGAGCCGCGGCCGACCATGTCGCGCCAGCCGAGCGCGGTGGACAGTTTGTTGCGGACCTCGCCGCGGTGCGCGACGTACGCCTGAGGATCGACGTGCACCGGGCGCTGCGGGGTGATCGGCAGCTCCAGCACGCCGCCGTGGGCCATCACCGCGACCGAACCGACGCCCGAGAGCGTCGTCGTGAACAGGCCCTGGCCGGTGACCTGGCCGCGGACCATGCCCATCACACCGCCCTGCGCGCCCAGGAACATCGTGCCCTGCTGGAGCGAGCCGTCGAAGGCCAGCAGCCGGTCGGCCTCGACGTAGAGCGTCTCGCCGGTCAGGTCCACGACGTGGACGTGATGACCGCCGTGACCGAACATCACCGTGCCGCTTCCTTCCACGGTCATCAGCGGGGTCGCCTCACCGGCGATCCGCCGCCCGATCATCGAGCCGATACCGCCCTGACCGCCCTGGATGTTCGGGGTGAACGTGACCTCCCCGCGGTACGCGAGCATCGCCCCGCGCTGGCTGAACATCCGCTGCCCGGGCGTGACCGTGGCCTGCACCATGCGGGAGTTGAGCGCAGTGAACGGCATCAGACCTCACCGCCCACGGTGTTGCGCTCGCTGGGCTGGACGTAGACCAGCCCCTCGCCCTCGAAGCGGATCTGGAACGCCTCGCCCGAGCCCTCCCCCATGAACGTGCGGAAATTCACGCCCGACTGGAAGTGCTGCTTCAGATCACCGGTGTGCGCCACATAGGCACCCGGGTCGACCTGGAGCGGGTACTGCTTGGTGACCCGCAGCACCACCGCGGGACCGTCCGAGGTGATCGCCGCCTGGCCGCTGCCCTCGACGGTGGTGGTGAACAGGCCGTTGCCCTGGGAGGCGCCGCGCAGGCCGGTGAACGTCGTGCCCGTGCGCAGCGCCGCGTCCGTGCAGAGCAGATTGCTGGCCTCCACGTACAGCTTCTCGCCCTGCAGCTGCACCAGATTGATCTCGCTGGCGCGGTCGGCGAAATAGCAGGTGCCGTGGCCCTTCACCTCCATCACGGCCATCTGCTCACCCGTGAGCCGCCGGGTGACCATGCCGCGCAGACCCTCGCCACCGCCGGTCATCTTCTTGAAGGACATCTGGCCGTCGTACGCGACCATCGCCCCGTTTTTCGCCTTGACGGCATCGCCCGTCATGTCGACGGCGAGCACCTTGCTCCCCTGGAGCCGAAACTGAGCCACGCCTCAGACGGTAACGGCCACCGGCCGTACGGGGCAGGGTCTTTGCCCCTGACATGGCCCGGATTGCGCCCTGATATGACCCGGGGATCTTCCTGGGGGGTGGGGTGGGGGTGGGGTGGTTCGGCTCACGTGGGTCCGGCTCATGCGGGTCCGGCTCGGGCCCGGGGTGGTCCGGCTCACGTCCCCCCGGCGCGGGGATCGCGGGCGCGGCTGTAACAATGGGGCGACGCTTGTGAACCCTTGCACAAGCCTGCTGCCTCCCCCGCCACCCGAACGAGGTTCTCGTGGACATCAAGACCGCCGCCGCCCTGCACCGCCTGCGCCTGGCCTCCGTTCCGGAGGCCATCTCGTTCCCCGCGCTGCTGATCTTCGGCACCGGTTTCCGGCTCGCCTTCGACTACGACGCCCTGGTGATGCCGCTCGGCCTGATCCACGGCCTGCTGTTCATCACCTACGTGGTGCTGCTGCTGGACGTGTGGAACCGCACCAAGTGGCCCTTCAAGCGCGTCGCGTTCTTCTTCCTGCTGGCGATCATCCCGTTCGGCGGCCTCTACGGGGACAGGGTGCTCAAGCGCGAGGAGGAGGCCGGCGTGATCGCCGCCCGCGCCCGCAAGGAAGGGATCGTCAACGCATGATCGTCGCCTTCTCGGTGAGCCCGCTGGGCGTCGGCGAGGACGTCGGCGCGTACGTCGCCGACGCGGTCCGCGTCGTCCGCGAGTCCGGCCTGCCGAACCGGACGGACGCGATGTTCACGTCCATCGAGGGCGAGTGGGACGAGGTCATGGACGTCGTGAAACGAGCCGTCGCGGCCGTCGAGGCACGTGCCGGTCGGGTCTCGCTGGTCCTCAAGGCGGACATCCGCCCCGGGGTCACGGACGGCCTGACGTCCAAGGTGGCAACGGTGGAACGACACCTCGCCGAGGGCTGACTTCCCACGTACCTGGCCGTCCCGCCGTGTCGCTGCGCTTTGCGGCGCGCCGTACGTACTTGGCTTTCCCGTCGCGGGGCTTGGTCGCCGTTGCGCGCTTTGCGGCGCCCCGTACGTAGCTGTCTGCTGCGCCGCGGGGCTTGCTCGCCGTTGCGCCTGCGGCGGGCTGGGTGGGTGTCGGGTGCGGTGCCAGCCCTACAGACTTCGTCCTCCGGTCTGTCCCCTCCCGTTGGGGGATGGGGGGGAGGGCGGTGGGGGTGGGCGTTGGGGGTGCAAGGGGGCCTGGGGACCCGTAGGGGTTGGTCGAACGGATCCCGTAAGGGTCGCGAGGGCCCCCTGCGGGGCCACAACCCGACGGGCTGGGACAGCTATTCCCGCTGACCAGCGACGCCAGGTGTACGCGATACGACGCGCGCCCCCACTCACCCGCACACTCCCCCAACGGGAGGGGACGGGCCGGAGGGGCCGGTGTTTGGGACGTAAAGCGTCAGCAGTCCCAAACACCGGCCCCGGAGGCCCGTCACCGCACCCACCACAAACCCAGCCCGCCGCAGGCGCAACGGCGAACAACACCCGCGGCGGGACAGACGAGTACGTGCGGGGGCGCCGCAAAGCGCAACGGCGAGACGCCCCGCGGCGGGACGGCCAAGTACGTGGGAGGCGCCGCAAAGCGCAACGGCGAGCAACCACCGCGGCGGGACAGACGGGTACGTGGGAATCAACCGAGCAGCGCCAGACCTAGTGGCGTCTGCTCATATAGCACCTCGTGGCCGTGGCGGCGGGAGGTCAGGAGGCCGGCGGCGCGGAGGACGGAGAGGTGGGCCGATACGGAGGACGGTGCGAGGCCGAGGCGGCGGGCGAGCGCCGTTGTGGAGGACGGCGCGTCGAGTGCGGCCAGTACGGCCGCCCGCTTCGGTCCCAGCAGCCGGGCGAGTGCCGGCCCGGCGTCCGGTTCGGCCCACAGGCCGCCGATCCCGCGTGCCGGGTAGATGACGGTGGGCTGCCACGGCGGATCGAAACCGCTCACCACGTCCGGCCAGGCGAAGACGCTGGGCAGCAGCAGCACACCGCGGCCGTTCAGGTCCTGGGTCTGCAGGAAGTCGGTGCGGGTCCGGACCGTGAGGGTGTCGCCCGACCACGTGAGCCGCGGATGCAGATCGGCGAACAGTCGCCGCAGCCCGCCGTCCGCCAACTGGCGTGACCGGTAGGCGATTTCGGCCTCCAGCAGGGCCCGCAGCCGGGGCCAGTCCGGGGCGAGCAGCGCATGCCAGGCCCGTTCGGTGGCGTCGGCCAGCTCCTGCACGGCACGGGCCGGATCCGCCAGTGCCGCCCGGCCGCGCGCGGACTCGGTCCCGCCGGGTGTGCAGGCCAGCGACTTGGCCATCTCGGTCCGGGCCAGTTCCGGGTCGGTGGCCCGCAGCCGTGCCAGTTCCTCGTCGAACCCGGTCGTCGGGGTGTCCGGGGGCCGGCCCAGGAAGTCCGGGGTGTAGCCCGGCGGCGAGGCCGGCATGAACAGCCACAGCGGTGTGAGGTCCAGTCCGGCCAGCGTCGTGCGCATCCGCCGTAACCACGGTGCGTGGTAGCCGTGCCGGTCGGTGCGGCGCAGGGTCCGTACCGCCTCGTGCGTCTCGCACAGCGGCGAGATGGCGAACCGGATGCGCAGCAGGTCGTCGGCGCCGAAGTGCAGATGCAGCGGCATGACCGCGGGACCTCCCCCGGGATTCGGCATGAGGCCGGGACTCGGCATGGGGCCGGGATCCGGCATGGGGCCGGGATTCGGCTGGGGCCGAAAGATTACGGGACGAGGGCGGCGCGCGGCAGTCTGCCGCCATGTCCGCGACCACCGGGCCCGTTCCGCCGGGCCGTACTCCCGCACGCCCTGAGCAGGACCCCAGGGACAGCCCCGAGGAGGGCCTCGGGGACGGTCCTGAGGAGAGCCCCGAGGAGCGCCCCAAGGGCGGCCCCGAGCAGAGCCCCAAGGACAGTCCTGGGGAAGGCCCCAAGGACAGTCCTGGGGAAGGCCCCAAGGACAGTCCTGGGGAAGGCATCAAGGACAGGCCAGGGGAAGGCCCCAAGGTCGGCAGCGGCCCAGTCCCTCCCGGGCGTCCGGCCCGTTACCGTGCGGTCTTCGCCGTGCCGGAATTCCGTGCGGTCTTCGCCGCGCACCTGCTGTCCTCCCTCGGAGTGGTCGTCTGTGAGATCGCGCTGTCCGTGCTGGTCTTCCGGCGCACCGACTCCCCGCTGCTGAGCGCGCTGACCTTCGCGCTCGGGCTGCTGCCGTACGTTCTCGGCGGGACGCTGCTGTCCGCCGTCGCCGACCGGTACCCGGCCCGCCGGGTGCTGGTGGTCTGCGATCTGCTGTGCGCGCTGGCGGCGGCCGGGATGGTCCTGCCGGGCACACCGGTGGCCGTGCTGCTCGTCCTGCGCTGTCTGATCGCCGCCATCGCCCCGGTCTTCGCCGGGACCCGGGCTGCCACGCTCGGCGACATCCTCGGCGAGGGCGAGCGGTTCGTCCTGGGCCGGTCGGTGATCCGCATCGTGAACCAGAGTGCCCAACTGGTGGGCTTCGGCGTCGGTGGGCTGTTGGTGGCCGTGGTGACGCCCCGGGCGGTGCTCGCCCTCACGGGCCTCACCTTCCTCGGCTCGGCGCTGCTGCTGCGCCTCGGCACCCGGGCCCGCCCGGCCCGGGACGGCGGTGGCCCGGCGGACGGGCGCGGGGCCCTGCTGGGCGCGTCCCTGGGCGGCGTACGGCGGCTGCTGGCGGACCGCAGGGTGCGCGCGCTGCTGCTCCTGACCTGGCTGCCGCCGGCCTTCGTGGTCATCCCCGAGGCGCTGCTCGTCCCCTACGCCGACCAGCTCGGCGCCGGCCCGGGCGGTGCGGGTCTGTTGATGTGCAGCATGCCGATCGGTGCCGTGGTGGCGGAGAGCCTGGTCGGCTCGCTCCTGGGGCCGCGGGCCCGGTCCCGGCTCACCTTCCCCATGGGCGTCTTCGCCGTCCTGCCGTCCCTCGGCTTCGCCGCGCAGCCCTCGCTGGGCTGGGCGGTGCTGCTCCTCGTACTGACCGGTACCGGCATCTCGTACAACTTCGGGGTGGACCGGTGGTTCGTCGCCGCGGTCCCCGAGGAGTTGCTGGGGCAGGGGATGACGGTGGTGCAGGCGGGGCGGATGACGGCGATGGGCCTGGCGATGGGCGCGGCCGGTCTCGCGGCGGAGTATGCGCCGCTGCGGGCCGTGATGCCGGCGGCGGGGGCGCTCGGTGTGCTCTGCGTCCTCGCCGTGATCCGCGAGGTCCGGCGGACCGCCCGGACCGACCACCGGCGGACCGCTCCGGGCAGTCCTCCGGCGGACCACTTCCGGGCCACCCCGGGCCGACCACCAACGGACCGTCCCGCGCCGCCCGTCCCGCCCACCGGCCGGCCACCCCGGGCCGACCACCCGGGGCGACCACCGGGCTGACCGCCCCGGCCGACCACCGACGGACCGCTCCGGACCGCCCCGGCCGACCACCGACGGACCGCCCCGCGCCGCCCCGTCCCGACCACCGGCGGGCGGGACCGCTCTCCCGTCTCCCGCGACCGCTGAGTGAGACCGAAAACTGAGACAAGGCTGACCACAATATGACCGCCGGGTAGGGTCGGAGACGTGCCGAAGCCGCTCAGCCTTGCTTTCGATCCCATCGCGCGCGCCGACGAACTGTGGCGCCAGAGGTGGGGAGCCGTGCCGTCGATGGGCGCGATCACGTCGATCATGCGCGCCCATCAGATCCTGCTGTCCGAGGTGGACGCGGTGGTCAAGCCGTACGGGCTGACCTTCGCCCGCTATGAGGCGCTGGTGCTGCTGACCTTCTCCAAGGCCGGTGAGCTGCCGATGTCCAAGATCGGCGAGCGGCTCATGGTGCATCCGACCTCGGTCACGAATACCGTCGACCGGCTGGTGAAGTCCGGCCTGGTCGCCAAGCGGCCCAACCCGAACGACGGGCGGGGCACCCTCGCCTCCATCACGGAGAAGGGCCGCGAGGTCTGCGACGCCGCGACCCGGGACCTGATGGCGATGGATTTCGGACTCGGCGCGTACGACGACGAGGAGTGCGCGGAGATCTTCGCGATGCTGCGCCCGCTGCGGGTTGCGGCCGAGGACTTCAAGGACGGGAGCTGAGCCTGCGGGGCAGGGTCCCTGCAGGTCAGCATGCTTGTGTCCGGTATCCGCGGGGAGGGTCCGCGAGGAGGCCTCACCCGGTCCGGGGCACGTGCGTGCTCCCCGCGTCCGCGGGGATTTTCCGGGCGGTTACGCTCGTATCCATGAAATCCAGCGTGCTGACCCGCTATCGGGTAATGGCCTACGTCACGGCCGTGATGCTGCTGGCGCTCTGCGCCTGCATGATCGCCAAGTACGGCTTCGGGATCGGCAAGGACCTCACCCTGGTCGTCGCCCAGGTACACGGCGTGCTCTACATCATCTACCTGATCTTCGCCTTCGATCTGGGCTCCAAGGCCCGGTGGCCGTTCGGCAAGCTCCTGTGGCTGCTGGTCTCCGGCACGATCCCGACCGCGGCGTTCTTCGTCGAGCGCCAGGTGGTGCGCGAGGTCGAGCCGCTGCTCGCCGAGAACGCGGCGGAGCCGGTCAAGGCCTGACCCCGCTCCCGTCCGCCGTCCTCCGTCACGCGCCCGTCCCTCACCGGCACGGGCGCGTTTTCGCGTTCCCGCTTCCCCACCCCGGCCCCGCCGCAGCCCCGCGCCAGCCCCAAGCCCTTGCCTCCCCCGCCCCGCTACGGCGTGTGACCGCCGCGACTCGAAGGCCACTCCCGTCGACAAGTACTAGGACGTCCTAGTAAATTCGATCGTATGGACGCTGACGCGATCGAGGAAGGCCGCCGTCGCTGGCAGGCCCGGTATGACGCCGCACGCAAGCGGGACGCGGACTTCAGCACGCTCTCGGGCGATCCCGTCGAGCCGGTGTACGGGCCCCGGCCCGGGGATTCCGTCGAGGGCTTCGAGCGGATCGGATGGCCGGGCGAGTACCCCTTCACCCGTGGCCTGTACCCGACCGGCTACCGCGGCCGCACCTGGACCATCCGCCAGTTCGCGGGCTTCGGCAACGCCGAGCAGACGAACGAGCGCTACAAGATGATCCTGGGCAACGGCGGGGGCGGGCTCTCGGTCGCCTTCGACATGCCGACGCTCATGGGGCGGGACTCCGACGACCCGCGCTCGCTCGGAGAGGTCGGCCACTGCGGTGTGGCCATCGACTCCGCCGCCGACATGGAGGTCCTCTTCAAGGACATCCCGCTCGGCGACGTCACGACGTCGATGACGATCAGCGGCCCGGCCGTGCCGGTCTTCTGCATGTACCTCGTCGCCGCCGAGCGGCAGGGCGTCGATCCGGGGGTGCTCAACGGGACCCTGCAGACCGACATCTTCAAGGAGTACATCGCCCAGAAGGAATGGCTCTTCCAGCCGGAGCCGCATCTGCGCCTCATCGGCGACCTGATGGAGCACTGCGCGCACGGCATTCCCGCGTACAAGCCGCTGTCGGTGTCCGGCTATCACATCCGCGAGGCCGGGGCGACGGCCGCGCAGGAGCTGGCGTACACCCTCGCGGACGGTTTCGGATACGTCGAACTGGGACTCAGCCGCGGCCTGGACGTCAACACCTTCGCGCCCGGACTCTCCTTCTTCTTCGACGCCCATCTCGATTTCTTCGAGGAAATCGCCAAATTCCGTGCGGCCCGCCGCATTTGGGCCCGCTGGATGCGGGACGTCTACGGTGCGACGAGCGAAAAGGCGCAGTGGCTCCGCTTCCACACCCAGACGGCCGGTGTTTCGCTGACCGCTCAGCAGCCGTACAACAACGTCGTACGGACCGCGGTCGAGGCGCTGGCGGCGGTGCTGGGCGGCACCAACTCCCTGCACACCAACGCCCTGGACGAAACCCTCGCGCTGCCGAGTGAGCAGGCCGCCGAAATCGCGCTGCGTACGCAGCAGGTGCTGATGGAGGAGACCGGGGTCGCCAATGTGGCGGATCCGCTGGGCGGTTCGTGGTTCATCGAGCAGCTGACGGACCGCATCGAGGCGGATGCGGAGAAGATCTTCGACCAGATCAAGGAACGGGGTCTGCGGGCGCATCCCGACGGGCAGCACCCCATCGGTCCCATGACCTCCGGAATTCTGCGCGGCATCGAGGACGGCTGGTTCACCGGCGAAATCGCCGAATCCGCCTTCCGTTACCAGCAGGCGCTGGAAAAGGGCGACAAGAAGGTCGTGGGCGTCAATTGCCACGAAGGTTCGGTCACCGGCGACCTGGAAATTCTCCGGGTCAGCCACGAAGTCGAACGCGAGCAGGTCCGCGTCCTCGCCTCCCGCAAGGCCGCCCGCGACGACGCTCGGGTGAAGGCATCACTGGAGGGTATGCTCGCCGCCGCCCGCAACGGCGACAACATGATCGAGCCGATGCTGGAGGCCGTACGGGCCGAGGCGACACTCGGCGAGATCTGCGGGGTGCTGCGGGACGAATGGGGGGTCTATACGGAGCCTGCCGGGTTCTGACTTCCTGCCGGGCCCGACGAACGCCGCGGGCCCGGCCCTGTCCCGGCTCAGCCGGGAAGTGCGAACGCGAGAAGCGGGCCGGCGGCGAGGCCGATGACGCCGATTACCGCGATGCCGACCACGACGACGCGGCCGGCCGTGCCCTTGGTGCTCCGCCACGAATCCGCCAGGCTCATGCCGTTCTTGTCGAGCTTCGTTACGAACCAGAAGACGACGAACGCCTCGATGAGCAGCAGCCCGGAAGCGATCAGGAACATCTTCAGCGCACCGTGGGGGTCATCCGGCAAGACCTCGTTGCCGCTGCGCTGGGTCGACAGCGTGTGTCCCTTGGGGTACTCGGCCGCGAGGCCGCTCACGTGGGCGTTGTCGGCCACGACTTTCCCGTCGTCCGCCCGGAACGTGCCGTTGCAGGTGAAGGTGTCGGGGGATCGGCTCGTGTGCCGTTTCCCGCTGACGGGATGCTTCCTATAGCAGTAGTCGACCGTGAGCTTCCCATGCGTCCCCGCGATTCCCGCCTGGATCAGCCCCATCCAGGCGACAACGACACTGGCCGCCAGGACGCCCAGAATGGCGAACAGATGGACGCAGCGCCACCAAATACGCTTGAGGTCTTTTAGGTGAAATGTCTGGGGCATGGGGACATTCTCTTCTCTGGTCACGTACGAGGGGCGGTACTGGTCTGTGAAGTTGATCTTCACCGCCCACTCACTCTGTCGCCGTGGTCGTCGGATACCGTACGACACAGGATTTGCGCGGTACTTAAGCGCTTCGGTCAACGCGCATCAACGCACACAAGGGGGACCCGTGGCAGGCTCCGGCTACGACGTCGATCCGGCCGTTCTCAAGGCGCAGGGCGGTGTCTTCAAGGACATCGGCTCCGATTTCAGCGCTGCCGCAAAGAAGTTGGCGGCCACGCTCAAAGAGGCCGAGGACTGGGGTGACGACGATGTGCTCAAGTATTTCATGGACGTTTACTCACCGGTGAGCGCAGGTCTCGTCGAGTCGATGCCCACCCTCGGTGAAGGGCTCTCCGTGATCGGGGAAAAGCTTGAGGCGACGGGCGAGCATTACGCCACCACCGAGCAGGATCAGCACGATCACCTTGCCAAGTACGCGGCGAGTCGCCCCAAATTTGCGAATTGACGGCGATTCAGCTCGGGACACCCCCGCAAACACCCTTACATCAACGAAAGTACGCTTCCCGGGGGAGTGACGCATAGTGGCCACCATCATGCTTCCTGTCGAGGTCGACTGGGTTCTCGACCTGCTGGGCTTCCAATGGCCCAATATCGACGAGGACAAGATGCGCGACGCGGCCGAGGCCTGGAGCAGCTTCGCCGCCTCTGTCCGTAGGGCCCAACAGCAGGGTGAGAGCGCCACCCAAGCGGTGCGCGGCGCCAACTCCGGTGAGGCGATCGAGGCATTCAACGACAAGTGGAAGAAGTTCTCCGGCGACGGCTTCCTCGATGAGTCCGCCGAGGCCGCCGAGGCGCTTGCCATCGTGCTGCAGATCGTGGCCACCATCATCATGGTGATGAAGATCGCGGTGATCGCTCAGCTCATCGCGTTGGCCATCGAGTTCGCGGCGGCCCAGGCCGCCGCGCCGGTCACGCTGGGTGCCTCGGAGGCCGGGGCGGCCGCCGCCACGGCGACGACCCGGGTCATGGTTCGCCAGATCATCAGCAAGGCGAAGGACCAGATCATTCAGGCCATCAAGGACGCCATCGCCCAGAAGGTGAAGCGGTCGGGCAAGGAGATCGCGCTTGATCTGGCCAAGGAACTCGGTATCGACGCCGGCAAGAAGCTCGTCGGGAACCTCGCCACACAGGGGATCAAGAGCCACTTCGGGGCGCAGAAGGGGTTCGACTTCGGGGCTGCGGGTGAGGCCTTGACCAAGCCCTTTGTCGACAAGGGAAAGGAGGTTGTCGACGGCGCCAAGGGGGTGGGCGAGCTGGGCCAGGGT
Source organism: Streptomyces sp. NPDC048197 (assembly GCF_043202395.1). Lineage (NCBI taxonomy): Bacteria > Bacillati > Actinomycetota > Actinomycetes > Kitasatosporales > Streptomycetaceae > Streptomyces > Streptomyces sp. NPDC048197. The sequence goes on along the minus strand of NZ_JBIDAJ010000015.1, from coordinate 192,740 downwards.
CTCGGGAAGATGGCGACGGGCGATTTCAGCGAGGGCGCCAAGCAGGCCTACGAGGGGGAGCAGAAGGCCGCCAAGGTTGCCAAGACCGTTTACGGCGCCACCTACAAGGACCCCGAGCCGGCCGCCTCGGGTGACGGCACGTCGTCGGAAGGCGGCGACGGCAGCTCCTCCGAGGGCGGGTCCTCCGAGGGCGGTTCCACTTCCTCGTCATCCTCATCCTCTTCCTCGGCCGAAGCCGGCTCCGGTGATGCGTCGTCCTCCAGCAGTGGCTCCGACGGCTCGAACTCGTCGTCCGCCGCCTCCGCGGGCGGAGCTGCCAGGTCCCGCGCCGAGAGCAACACCAACACCGATAACGACGGCGGCCAGGACGAGGCCGCACGCGTCCGCAACGCCTTCGGCTGACGCCGACCCGTACCGTCCGACAGGAGCCCTGCCCCATGACCGGCAACAGCGCCTTCACCAACCCTGGCGACCGCGAATACCCCATCGAGGAGAGAGACCTCGCCGAGGAGCAGAACGAACACCTCACCTCCGCTCTGCGCACCGTGCGCGACAACCCCAAGGCTCCCTCCGAACTTCAGGACCTCGCCCGCAAGCTGCTCGGCGGCCGTCTTGAGCTCAAGGATGTGCTCGACGATCCGTCCGGGTACCGGGCGCTGACCGACGGGCTTGCCGGGATGCGGGAGAGCTGGCGGTCGATGGCGCCGGAGGACCGGCAGGCGGTGCGGGCGCGGGTCGAGGAGAAGGCCGTGGAGGCGGAGGCCGATGGGGTCGGTGCCACCTACCGGCCTCGGTGAGCGCCTTCCGGGGGCGGCACCGGCAGGCGCAGCCGGAAGAGTGCGCCGCCGCCCGTTGCCGCCTCTGCCGTGAGGTCGGCGGCGTGGGCGTGGGCGATCTGGCGGGCCATGGCGAGGCCCAGGCCGGAGCCGGGGAGGGCGCGGGCGGCGTGGGCGCGGTAGAAGCGGTCGAAGACGTGGGGGAGGTCTTCGGGGGCGATGCCCGGGCCGTGGTCGCGGATGGTGAGGTTCAACTCGCCTGAGGAGTAGTTCAGTTGGGCCTCCACCGGGCCGGCCGGTGGGGAGAACTTGGCGGCGTTGTCGAGGAGGTTGGAGAGCAGGCGGGTCAGGCGGGAGGGGACGCCGGGGGTGGTGACCGGGGCCGCTTCGGGGGCGATGCGGAGGGTGAAGGTGGTTTCCGGCCAGTGTTCGCGGGCGGTGGCCACCGCGTGTTCCAGGAGGGCGGCCGGGCGGACCTGTTCGACCAGCGGCCGGGGCTCCTCGTCCCGGGCGAGTTCGATGAGGTCGTTGACGAGGGTGGTGACCTCGCGCAGCTGCCGGTTCAGGGCCGCCGAGGCGCGGTCGCGCTGGGCGTCGGTCAGGCGGCCGGCGCGGGCGAGCAGTTCGGCGTTGGTACGGAGTGCCGTCAGTGGCGTCCGTAGTTCGTGGGAGGCGTCGGCGACCAGGCGGCGCTGGGCGGTGACGGACTGCTCCAGGGCCGCGAGCATGGTGTTGAAGGTGGCGGCGAGACGGGTGAGTTCGTCCTCGCGGGCGGCCGGGCCGGCCGGCAGCGCGATGCGGTGGCGGGGGTCGCGGGTGGCGGCGATGCGTTCCGCGGTCGCGGTGAGGCGGGCGACCGGCGCCAGGCCCGCCCGGGAGACCGCGTAGCCGAGCGCGGCGGCCAGCAGGATGCCGGCACCGCCGACCGCGGACAGCGCCCAGGCGGCGTGCCGTACGCCGCGTTCGACGGTGTCCGAGCGGAGCGCCACCTGGAGCGCCTCGTGCCCGCCGGGGCGCGGCGCGGTGTACATCCGGACGGGCTGCCCGTCGACGGTCAGGTCGCGGTAGTACGGCGCGTGCCGGCCGGCCGCGACCTGGCGGGTGGCGTCGGAGACCGGCAGGACGGGGTAGCCGCCGCGCGGGTCCTTCGCCGGGTCGGCAGGGACGATCTGGTAGCAGGGCACGGCTTGGTAACGGCAGGAGGCGTCGCTCGCGGTCGGGCCCCAACCGCGGGTGTCGTGGATCTTCTGGGTGGCCGTCTGGGCGAGGTTGAGGTTGAGCTGGCGGGTCATCTGGTAGCTGATGATCACGAAGGCGGCGGCGCAGACACCGACCGCCACCAGGGCGACGGCGGCCGAGGCGGCCAGGGCGAGACGGGTGCGGAGGGGGTAGTGGTGACGCCGCCAGGGGGCGGCGGTGTCCGGGGCCTCGGGCTCCTGTGTTCTGGGCTCCTGGGTTCCGGTCACGCGGCCCGTTTCGTGGGGAGCCGTTCCGTGCGGGTCCGCGCCGTGCGGGCCCGCCCCGTACCCCCCACTCACCGGTTCTCCGGGAGGCCCAGGCGGTAGCCGATGCCGTGCACGGTATGGACCAGGCGGGGCTCGCCGCCGGCCTCCAGTTTGCGGCGGAGGTAACCGACGTACACCGCAAGGGAGTTGGAGTCCGGACCGAAGTCGCGGCCCCAGACGCGCTCCAGGATCATCTCGCGCGGCAGCACCTGGCCCGGGTGCAGCAGGAGCAGCTCCAGCAGCGCCCATTCGGTACGGCTGAACTCCAGCGGGCGGCCGGCGCGGTGGCCGCTGCGGCTGACCGGGTCGACGACCAGGTCGTCGAAGGAGAGCCGGGTGTCCGGGGCGGCGGGGGTCGCCGCCCGGCGCAGCAGGGCCCGTAGCCGGGCCAGCAGTTCGTCCAGCGCGAAGGGCTTGACCAGGTAGTCGTCGGCGCCGGCATCCAGCCCGTCGACGCGTTCGCTGACCGAGTCCAGCGCGGTCAGTACGAGGATGGGCGTGCGGTCGTCCAGCGCACGCAGCCGCCGGCAGACCGCGAGCCCGTCCAGCACCGGCATCATCACGTCCAGGACGATGGCGTCCGGCTGCCAGGCGGCGACCTCCGAGAGCGCGGCCAGCCCGTCGGCGGCGCCGCGGACCGCATAGCCCTCCACGGACAGGCCGTCCTCCACGGCGGCACGCACCTCCGGTTCGTCGTCGACGACGAGGATCTTGGGGGCCGGGGCGGGCCCGGGAGTGGACGGCGGCATGGACATAGGCTGCCAAACACCTCTCTTAGAAGCTTCTTAGGGCACATGGCGAGCGTGGCGGCCATGCGCACACCACTCTCTGTCGTGATCGGGGCGGGTGGCACCGGCGGTCACATCTACCCCGGCCTCGCCCTCGCCGACGCGCTCCGCAGGGCCGTGCCCGATGCCGTGATCTCGTTCGTCGGGACCGAACGCGGGCTGGAGACCCGGTTGATCCCGCAGGCCGGGTACCGGCTGCACACCGTCGACATGATCCCCTTCGACCGCTCGCTCGGCGCCCGACGCTATCTGCTGCCGGCCGCGCTGCTGCGCTCGGGCGCCCAGGTCCGGACGATCCTCAAGGAGCAGGGCGCCCAGGTGGCGGTCGGGATGGGCGGCTATCCGAGCGCCCCGGTGATCGTCGGGGCGCGGCTGGCCGGGCTGCCCAGCCTGATCCACGAATCCAACGCGGTGCCCGGCCGGGCCAACCGGTTCGCGGCCCGCCTGACCCCGCACCTCGCCCTCGCCTTCGACCGCAGCCGGCCGCACCTGGCGGGCGGGGAGCGCGCCGAGACGGTCGGGATGCCACTGGTGGGCCCGCTCGCCGGGCTGGACCGTACGGCGCTGCGGCCGGCCGCCCGGCGGGCGCTGGGTGTCCCGGACGGGGCCCGGTTGCTGCTGGTCAACGGCGGCAGTCTGGGTGCGGCCCGGCTGACCGGGGCGGCGGTGGGACTCGCCGCCCGGTACCGGGCGCACACCGATCTGCGGATGCTGATCAAGACCGGCCCCGCGGCCCTGGAGGAGACCCGGGCCCTGCTGGCGGCGAACGGCGGGGCGGCGGTCGCCGAGGCCGTGCCCTACCTGGACCGGATGGACCTCGCCTACGCCGCGGCGGACCTCGTGGTGTGCCGGGCGGGTTCGGCGACCGTCGCCGAGCTGGCCACGATCGGGATGCCGGCGGTGCTCGTGCCGTATCCGCATGCGCCCGGCGACCACCAGACGCACAACGCGCGGGTGCTCTCCGACGACGGCGCCGCGGTGTTGCTGCCCGACGCCGAGACCACGGCGGAGCGGCTGGACGCGCTGGTCACCCCGCTGCTGACGGACCCCGCCCGACTGGCCGCGATGGGCGCGGCCGCCGACCCCGGCACCCACGCCCGCGCCGCGGACCTGCTGGCCGCCAAGGCCCTGACGCTGGCCGGCCACCACCCCCACCACCTGAGCACCCACCTGAGCACCCACCTGAAGGAGACGGCATGAACGACAGCAACGACAGCAACCGCAGCAATAACAGCAACAGCCCCCATGACAACGGACCGAAGTGGGCCGGGCGGCGGGTCCTGGTCACCGGGGCCGAGGGGTTCATCGGTTCCACCCTGGTCGATCTGCTCGTCGAAGCCGGCGCCGAGGTACGGGCCTTTGTCCACTACAAGCCGTACGCGGAGAAGGGCAATCTGGCGAGCTATCTGAGGCCGGGCGGGCCGGTGGAGATGGTCGCGGGGGACGTACGGGACGCGGGCCGGGTGGCGGACGCGGTCGCCGGCTGTGACACGGTCTTCCATCTGGCCGCGCTGATCGGGATCCCGTACAGCTACGACTCGCCGGGCGCGTACGTGCAGACCAATGTGGTGGGCACGGAGAACGTGGCGGAGGCCTGCCGGCGGCATGCGGTGCGGCGGCTGGTGCACACCTCCACGAGTGAGGTCTACGGGACCGCGCGGACCGCTCCGATCGCCGAGGACCACCCGCTGCAGCCGCAGTCGCCGTACTCCGCCTCGAAGATCGGTGCGGACATGACGGCGCTGTCGAACTGGCACGCCTTCGAGCTGCCGGTGACGGTGGTCCGGCCGTTCAACACCTATGGGCCCCGGCAGTCCGCGCGGGCCGTGATCCCCACGATCCTGGCCCAACTGCACGCCGGCGCCCGGGAGATCAAGCTCGGTTCGCTCACCCCGACCCGGGACTTCACCTACGTCACGGACACCGCGGCCGGGTTCCTGGCGCTGGCCGGCTGCGACCGGGCGCTGGGGCAGGTGGTCAACCTCGGCACCGGGCGGGAGATCGCGATCGGCGCGCTCGCCGAGGCGCTGATCGCCGCCTCGGGGCGGGACGCGGAGGTGGTGGTCGATCCGGCGCGGCTGCGGCCCTCCGGCAGCGAGGTGGAGCGGCTGCTTTCGGACAACTCCCGGGCGCGCGAGTGGTCCGGGTGGCAGCCGGAGGTCTCGCTGGAGGAGGGGCTGAAGCGGACCTCGGCGTGGGTCGCCGAGCATTTGCACCTCTTCGCGGCCGACCGCTACCAGGTCTGATCCGCTACCAGGTCTGATCCGCGTCCCGCTGTTCCCCGGTCCCGGCGGCCCGGTCGGCCCGGTCGGCCTGGCCGTCCAGCCCGGCCAGCCCGCCGAGGAAGAGGGCGGTGAAGTCCCGGCCCCAGTCGGCGTCCACCGGTTCGCCGCTGACCAGGGTGCGGTGCACGATCGCGCCGGCGATCACGTCGAAGATCAGGTCCATGGTGCGGGCGGCGGTCCGCGCGCCGTCCTCGCCGGGGGTGTCGGCCGGCAGTTCGCCGCGTTCCTGGGCCCGCGCCCGGCCCAGCAGGACCAGGCGCTTCTGGCGGTCGACGATGGCCGAGCGGATCCGTTCGTGCAGCGCCTCGTCGGTGGTGGACTCGGCGACCACGGCCATCAGGGCCGTCTTGGTCTCGGGCCGGGCCAGCAGCGCGCCGAACTGCAGCACCACGCCCTCGATGTCGGCCTGCAAGGAGCCCCGGTCGGGGAGTTCGAGCTCGTCGAAGAGGACCGCCACGGCGTCCACGACGAGCTCGTTCTTGTTGGCCCAGCGGCGGTAGAGCGTCGTCTTGGCCACTCCGGCGCGGGCCGCCACCTCGCTCATGGTCAGCCCTCCCCAGCCGAGGTCGACGAGGGCGGCACGGGTGGCGCTGAGGATCGCGTGGTCGGTCTCGGCGCTGCGCGGGCGGCCCGTGCGGCCCTTCCTCGGGCTGGCGGAGTGGTGCATGCGGGCGACCATACCGGCCGGTAAGGGCCCCGGCGGGGAGCCCCGTGAGGGAGATCACGGAGCTCGGGGCCGGAACCGGTTGTTGCGCGGGGGCGACGGCGAGTTACGCTACGACCCGTAGCGTAAGACTGGCATCCTCCTCCGGACACGGATCCGTCTTGAGCGACAACCACCGGCCTGGGTGGGGACCCGAGGCCCGCATGTACGGCCCTTGGGGCCGACCGCAGTACCGAGTACCACCCCGGCGCTCCGGCAGCCGGAAACGCTGACCACGTCGACCGACCGCACCGCTTTCCGGATCGCTTTCCGGAACGGGCCGCCCAGGGGGGAGGATGGACCCATGCAGCCACGCAATATGTCCATGAGCGGAGTCGTCGACCTCGCAGCGGTGAAGGCGGCCGGGGAAGCGAAGCAGAAGGCCGAGCAGGCGCGCGCCGAGGCCGCCCGTACGGGCCGGGCGCCGGCCGGCGGGGCCCGCCTGGTGTACGACGTCGACGAGGCCGGGTTCCAGCAGGACGTCCTGCAGCGCTCCACCGAGGTCCCGGTGGTCATCGACTTCTGGGCCGAGTGGTGCGAGCCGTGCAAGCAGCTGGGCCCGCTGCTGGAGCGCCTCGCGAACGAGTACGCCGGTGCCTTCGTCCTGGCGAAGATCGACGTCGACGCCAACCAGATGCTGTTCCAGCAGTTCGGGGTGCAGGGCATCCCGGCGGTCTTCGCGGTGGTCGCCGGGCAGCCGATCCCGCTGTTCCAGGGTGCGGCCCCGGAGGCGCAGATCCGGCAGGTGCTGGACCAGCTGGTGCAGGCCGCCGAGCAGCAGTTCGGCATCGTCGGTGCCCAGGTCGACGCGCAAGGGGCGGCCGAGCAGGCGGCCGCCGCGCCCCCGCCGGGTCCGTACGACGCACTGCTGGAGGCCGCCAGCCAGGCGCTGGACGCCGGTGATCTGGGCGGTGCCGTCCAGGCGTACAAGAACGTCCTCTCCGACGACCCGGCCAACCCGGAGGCCAAGCTCGGCCTGGCGCAGGCCGAGCTCCTGCAGCGGGTGCAGGACCTGGATCCGCAGGCGGTGCGCAAGGAGGCCGCGGACAACCCGGCCGACGTGCCGGCGCAGATCCGCGCCGCGGACCTGGACCTGGTCGGCGGACATGTCGAGGACGCCTTCGGCCGGCTGGTCGAGACGGTGAAGCGGACCGCCGGGGACGACCGGGAGGCCGCGCGGCTCCGGCTGCTGGAGCTGTTCGAGGTCATCGGCGCGGAGGATCCGCGGGTGACGGCGGCGCGTACCGCGCTCGCCCGGGTGCTGTTCTGACCCACTGTCCTACGAGGCGTCCGCTTCTGACCAGGCGTCCGCTTCTGACCTGTACGACCTCCAGGCGTTGACCAAACAAACGAAGCAGCGGCCACGTTTTACCTAAACTTGGTAAACGTGGCCGCTGTTACTTGGAGTAAGTCAGAGCGACCCCCTTGCGGCACTGTGTCCGCAATTGCGCGATGTCTCTTCGCGGTGAGTGGCGACCGTATGTGTCGGGCCGGTGTCGGTCGGTCGTCACGTGGTTATCAGCCCGTTACCCGCAAGTAACGAGCCCCTTGTGCACGGGCCGTGAATGGACCACGATCGGCCACGCTCGGTCCATTCCCGCAGCCCGGCATCCGGTCGGCGCGACGGGGCACTTGGGTCCCCACCGAGTGGTCGGCGGCAGTGGCGCCGGCCGTGGACAGGGGGGTCTCTGCCCTTCGGCGGAGCCTGTCCAAGGAGGTTGCGCGAGAGCGTGGCCAGTGGTTGTCGCTCGGGGGTGATCGCCGGTATTCGGAACACGATGTGCCTCCGAGAACGGGCGCTCTCCTTCCCGAGGACGTAGCACTTCTCCCATCCCAGGTACCGCCGTCCCAACTCGGGCGGCAGATACCGGAGATGTACGTCCGAGAAGGAGGAAAGTCATGGAGTCCCTGGCTCGTGGCGGGACCAGATGGAAGCGGTTCGCCGTTGTCATGGTGCCGAGCGTGGCGGCGACCGCCGCGATCGGCGTCGCCCTGTCGCAGGGTGCCCTTGCGGCGTCGTTCAGCGTGTCCGGCCAGCAGTTCAAGGTCACGACGGACCGTCTGGACGGCACCGGCTTCGTTCAGTACGGAGCCATTGACGCCCAGAAGGGCGGCAAGGCTGTCCCGGTGGCGGTCTCGGCGTTCTCCAACGCCAAGATCAAGAACCTGTGCCAGTCGGTGGTCGTTCCGGTCCCGGTCTTCGGCGATGTGTCGCTGAAGCTGTCGGCCGGTGGTGGAAGCACGCCGGTGGAGGCGAAGAACCTCTACATCGACCTCGATCAGCTGGACGCGGACGCGACCTTCAACAACATCAACATCGGTGTTGCTGCGGGATCGACGTCCAAGGGCCCCGGCATTCAGAAGGGCGACAAGACCGACCCGGGCTCGTTCGCCCAGGAGGCCGACTCGGCCGTGCTCACCCACGTCAAGCAGACGGCGTGGGCCACGACGGCCGGCACCTTCAAGCTCAGCGGCCTGAAGATGAGTGTCGCCAAGGGCAAGAACGAGTGCTACTGACGCACTGAGCGTACGGGCGCGGGGCCTCACGCCAGTGCGGTGGCCCACGCCGTTCCCCGTGCCCGTACGCCGGGTAGCGCTTGGTAGACATCTCAGCTCAGAACCACCGATTTGCCAGTCCCGAGGAGCTGTACGACATGAGCGCCGAAACGCGACCAAGGCTGATCGAGTCCGTCGGCCGGAAGCGGATTTCGTTCCGGGAGTGGCGCGGACACCGCCCGTTCTGGGGCGGGTTGCTGACCCTGCTGGCCGGTCTGCCGATCATGTACATCCCTTACGCGAACCTCACGATCGGTTCCCTGACCGTCCGCATGTCCACCACCGCCGGCGCCGGCTCGCTGATCATCGGCGTTCTGCTGGTCGTGCTCGGGCTGACCATGTGGTTCCAGCCGGCCTCGCGGGTCTTCGCCGGTGTGGCGGCGATCCTGCTGGCCCTGGTCTCCATCGTCGTCTCGAACTTCGGCGGTCTCGTGGTCGGCTTCCTGATGGGGCTGATCGGCGGTGGCCTGGGCGTCGCCTGGGCACCGGGCGCGCCGGAACAGAGCGGGGACGACGCGGGCGAGCCGGTCCGCAACGTCGCCGGGCCGGTGGTCGCGACGGACCCCGCCCGTGGGTCGGGCAACGGACTGGACGACCTGTCAGGAACGAGCCCGATCAATGAAACGAACGGGAGGCACCGTGCCGGGTGACGAGCTGCATGAGGAGAACGCAGCCGCCGGGGCGAGAACCGGGCCGAGGCACGCGGCGCCGAAAAAGCCGCTGCTGACTCGGCTCCACGTGCCCGCGGGCAAGGCGATCGCGATCGCCGCCATGCCGTCCGCCGTCCTCATGGGCATGGGGCTGACGCCCCAGATGGCGATCGCCAAGCCGGCGCCGCCCAAGAGCCCCTTCAAGGACGGGCCGTGCGTCACCGCTCCGGACAAGGTGGACGGACAGGACGGCAAAAAGGCCAAGGACGGCGCGAAGGACAACAAGGCCGGCGGATCGGCGAAGGACGACAGCACGCCGTCCGCCAAGCCCTCGGCCACGCCGTCGCCCTCGGCCGGCAAGCAGGCGGACAGGACACCCGAGGCCACGCCGTCCGGCTCCGCCTCGAAGACCGACGAGCCCTCGGGCTCCGCGACCCCGTCGCCGTCGGCCTCCGAGGAGAAGAAGGACGACGGGGGTCTGCTGGGCGGGATCGGAGACGCGCTCGGCGGTCTCCTCGGCGGGGGCTCGTCGGACGACGACAAGGCCTCCGCCTCGCCGAGCACGACGCCGTCCCCCTCGCCGTCGGCCTCGGCGTCGAAGGAGTCCACCTCCGGCGACGCGGCCAAGGACACGGCGTCCGCCGGCGACCAGGCCAACAGCCCGGTCAAGGACACCCTCGGCGGTCTGACGGACGGCGCCAAGCGGGCCGCTGACCCCAAGAACGGGTCGAAGACGGTCAACGACACCGTGCACGGCGCGGTGGGCACGGCCGACAACGCCCTGCCCGGCGGCGGTCTGGACGGCAAGGACGCGGACGGCAAGAAGTCCTACCCCTGCGTCGTCGAGAACAAGCAGAAGGGCAAGGACGAGCAGACGCCCGTCACCCTGCCCGACGACCCCTGGCACCTGGAGTCCAGCGGTCTGACCCTGCGCGGCCTCGACTACGAGGGCGTCGTCAACGTCACCACGCAGAGCGGCCACACCAAGCAGGCCCTGAAGTTCACCGCGGACAGCGTGGACATCGGCGACCTGCACCAGATCGTGGACGACAAGGCGTCCGGCAAGCACTACCACGTCCGGTCCACGCCCCACTCCAAGTCCACGATCCGCGGCGGCAAGGTGACCATGTACACCGAGCGGCTGCAGGCCAACCTCTTCGGGCTGATCCCGATCGTCTTCGATCCGGAGCACCCGCCGCCGCTGAACATCTCCTACGCGTACTTCACCAAGGTGAAGCTCGACCAGGCGGGCCAGTTCGGCGGCAACCTCACCGTCCCGGGCATGAACGTGTCCATCGAGGACTGACCGGGCACACCACCCGGCCGGAACTTTCCGGGAGCCGCGGAAACGGCGGTGGGCCGTCCCTCCAAGAGGGGCGGCCCACCGCCGTTTCGCCGTACGGGAGCGTCAGCCGCGGCCGCCGCCGAGGTGGTGCACCCGGACCATGTTGGTGGTGCCGGGGACGCCGGGGGGCGAACCGGCGGTGATGATCATGGTGTCGCCCTCGCTGTAGCGCTGGAGCTTGAGCAGCTCGGCGTCCACCAGGTCGACCATGGCGTCGGTGTTGTCGACGTGCTCCACCACGAAGCTGTCCACGCCCCAGCTGAGCGTGAGCTGGTTGCGGGTGGAGACGTCGGTGGTGAAGGCCAGGATCGGCTGGACCGCGCGGTAGCGGGACAGCCGGCGGGCGGTGTCACCGGACTTGGTGAAGGCCACCAGCGCCTTGCCGTTGAGGAAGTCGGCCATCTCGGCGGCCGCCCGGGCCACCGAACCACCCTGCGTACGCGGCTTCTTGCCGGGGACCAGCGGCTGCAGGCCCTTGGAGAGCAGCTCCTCCTCGGCCGCCTCGACGATCTTCGACATCGTCTTGACGGTCTCGATCGGGTACTGGCCGACCGAGGACTCCGCGGAGAGCATGACCGCGTCGGCGCCGTCGAGGATGGCGTTGGCGACGTCGGACGCCTCGGCGCGGGTCGGCCGGGAATTGGTGATCATCGACTCCATCATCTGGGTCGCGACGATCACCGGCTTGGCGTTCCGGCGGCACAGCTCCACCAGGCGCTTCTGCACCATCGGGACCTTCTCCAGCGGGTACTCCACCGCCAGGTCACCACGGGCGACCATGACGGCGTCGAAGGCCATCACGACCTCCTCCATGTTGGCCACCGCCTGCGGCTTCTCCACCTTGGCGATGACCGGCACCCGGCGGCCCACCTGGTCCATGACGCGGTGCACGTCCTGCACGTCCTTGGCGTCCCGGACGAAGGACAGCGCGACCATGTCGCAGCCCATCTTCAGGGCGAACTTCAGGTCCTCGATGTCCTTCTCGGACAGTGCGGGGACGTTCACCGCGGCGCCGGGCAGGTTGATGCCCTTGTGGTCGGAGATGACCCCGCCCTCGATGACGATGGTGCGCACCTGCGGGCCGTCGACCTCGACGACCTGCAGCGCGACGTTGCCGTCGTTGATCAGGACCGGGTCGCCCTTGGAGACGTCACCGGGCAGGCCCTTGTAGGTCGTGCCGCAGATGGTCTTGTCGCCGGGGACGTCCTCGGTGGTGATGACGAACTCGTCGCCGCGCACCAGCTCCACCGGGCCGTCGGCGAAGGTCTCCAGACGGATCTTGGGTCCCTGGAGGTCGGCCAGCACGCCGATGGCGCGGCCGGTCTCCTCCTGGGCCTTGCGGAGTCGGTGGTACCGCTCCTCGTGCTCCGAGTGGGTCCCGTGGCTCATGTTGAAACGGGCCACATTCATACCGGCCTCGATCAGCGTCTTCAGCTGCTCGAAGGAGTCGACGGCGGGGCCCAGGGTGCAGACGATTTTGGAACGGCGCATGGCTTGGATCCTATCGGTTTGTTTCAGAGCGGAATATTCCGGTAGGCGAAAACACCAACGTCTAGGCGTTGACCAGGGCGTATGTCTGCTGGGCGATCTCCAGTTCCTCGTCGGTGGGCACCACGGCGACCGCGACCCGGGCGTAGTCGGGCGAGATCAGCCGCGGCTCGCCGGAGCGTACGGCGTTCAGCGTGGCGTCCACGGCCAGGCCCATCTCCGCAAGGCCGGCGACGGCGGCCTCGCGCACCGGGGCGGCGTTCTCCCCGACGCCCGCGGTGAAGGCCACCGCGTCGACCTTGCCGAGCACCGCGCTGTAGGCGCCGATGTACTTCTTCAGCCGGTGGATGTAGATGTCGAAGGCGAGCCGGGCCCGCTCGTCGCCCTCGTCGATCCGGCGGCGGATCTCCCGCATGTCGTTGTCGCCGCACAGCCCCACCAGCCCGCTCTTCTTGTTGAGCAGCGCGTCGATCTCGTCCGTCGACATCCCCGCCACCCGCTTGAGGTGGAAGGTCACCGCCGGGTCGATGTCGCCGGACCGGGTGCCCATGACCAGGCCCTCCAGCGGCGTCAGGCCCATCGAGGTGTCCACGCAGCGGCCGCCGGCCACCGCCGAGGCGGAGGCGCCGTTGCCCAGGTGCAGCACGATGACATTGACCTCGGAGGGGTCCTTGCCCAGCAGCTCGGCGGTCTTGCGGGAGACGTACGCGTGCGAGGTGCCGTGGAAGCCGTACCGGCGGATGCGGTGGGCGTCGGCGGTCGCCACGTCGATGGCGTAACGGGCCGCGTGCTCCGGCATCGTGGTGTGGAAGGCGGTGTCGAAGACGGCGACCTGCGGCAGGTCGGGGCGGAGCGCCCGGGCGGTCCTGATGCCGGTGATGTTCGCGGGGTTGTGCAGCGGGGCGACCGGCACCAGCCGCTCGATCTCCGCCAGGACCGCGTCGTCGATCACGGTCGGCGCGGTGAACTTCAGCCCGCCGTGCACCACCCGGTGCCCGATCGCGGCCAGCTCGGGGGAGTCCAGGCCGAGGCCGTCGGCGGCCAGCTCCGCGGCGACCGCCTTCAGCGCGGCGTCGTGGTCGGCTATCGCGCCCTCGGTCTCCCGCTTCTCCCCGCTGGCCGCCAGCGGGGTGTGCACCAGACGCGAGCTCTCCTCGCCGATCCGCTCGACGAGCCCGACGGCGAGCCGGGTGCCCGCGGCGGAGCCGCTGTCCGGCTCCGCGCCCATGTCGAGCAGCTGGTACTTCACCGACGAGGAGCCGGAGTTGAGGACGAGGACGCGGGTGGCAGTGGCAGACATCTGGTGCTTTCCGGTGGGTTGCGGGAAGGGCTTTGCGGCTCAGGCGGTGGGTCCGGCGCCGGGCCGGGCACCCTGCGCCTGGATGGCGGTGATGGCGACGGTGTTGACGATGTCCTGCACCAGCGCACCGCGCGAGAGGTCGTTGACCGGCTTGCGCAGGCCCTGCAGGACCGGGCCGACGGCGACCGCACCGGCCGAGCGCTGCACGGCCTTGTAGGTGTTGTTGCCGGTGTTGAGGTCCGGGAAGATCAGCACGGTCGCCTTGCCGGCCACGTCGGAGTCCGGCAGCTTGGTCCGCGCGACCGCCGCGTCCACCGCCGCGTCGTACTGGATCGGGCCCTCGACCTTGAGGTCGGGGCGGAGCTCCCGGACCAGCTCGGTGGCCTTGCGGACCTTGTCGACGTCCGCGCCGGAGCCGGAGGTGCCGGTGGAGTACGACAGCATCGCGATCCGCGGCTCGACGCCGAACTGGGCCGCGGTGGTGGCGGACTGGATGGCGATGTCGGCCAGCTGCTCGGCGTTCGGGTCCGGGTTTACCGCGCAGTCGCCGTAGACCAGCACCCGGTCGGCCAGGCACATGAAGAACACCGACGAGACGATCTGCGCGTTCGGCCTGGTCTTGATGACCTCGAAGGCCGGGCGGATGGTCGCGGCGGTGGAGTGCACCGCGCCGGAGACCATGCCGTCGGCCAGGCCCTCCTGGACCATCAGCGTGCCGAAGTAGGAGACGTCGGCGACCACGTCGTAGGCCAGCTCGTAGCTGACGCCCTTGTGGGCGCGCGCCTTCGCGTACAGCTCGGCGAACCGCTCGCGCAGCTCGGAGGTCTGCGGGTCGATGATCTGGGCGTCCGCCAGGTCGATGGCCAGGTCGGCGGCGCGCTTGCGGATCGCCTCCTCCTCGCCCAGCAGCGTCAGGTCGCACACGTCGCGGCGCAGCAGCACGTCGGCGGCGCGCAGCACCCGCTCCTCGGTGCCCTCGGGGAGGACGACCCGGCGGCGGGCGGACCGGGAGCGCTCGATCAGCTCGTGCTCGAACATCATCGGGGTGACCCGGCCGGAGCGGGCCACCGAGATCCGGTTGGTCAGCTCGACGGTGTCCACGTGCCGCTCGAAGAGGCCCAGCGCGGTCTCCGCCTTGCGCGGCGAGGCGGCGTTGAGCTTGCCCTCGATGGCGAACAGCTCGGCGGCGGTCGGGAAGGAGCCGCCCGGTACGGAGACCACCGGGGTGCCGGGGGCGAGCCGGCCGGCCAGCGCCATGATGTCGGGGCCGGGCCGTTCGTCGAGGGTGAGCAGCACACCGGCGATCGGCGGGGCCCCGGCGCTGTGCGCGGCGAGCGAGCCGATGACCAGGTCGGCCCGGTCGCCGGGGGTCACCACGAGGCAGCCGGGGGTGAGGGCCGGCAGGAAGGTCGGCAGCATGGCGCCGCCGAAGACGAAGTCGCGGGCGTCCCGGGCCAGGCCGGAGTCGTCGCCCAGGAGTATCTCGGCGCCGAGGGTGTGCACGATCTGGCCGACGGTCGGCGCGGAGAGCGAGCCGTCCTCGGGGAGCGCGTAGCAGGGCACCGGCAGCCGGGCGGCGAGCCGCTCGACGACCGCCTCGCGCAGCTCGGGGGCCACCCGGTTGACGATCACGGAGACCACGTCGCAGCCCAGCGACTGGAAGGCGCGGTAGGCGTTGCGGGCCTCGGCGCGGACCGACTCGGCCTCCTGGCCCTGGCCGCCGACGACGGCGATCAGCGAGGCGCCGAACTCGTTGGCGAGCCGGGCGTTCAGGCTCAGCTCGTCGGGCAGGCTGGTGTCGGCGTAGTCGGAGCCGAGGACCAGGACGTACTCGTAGTCGCGGGCCACCGCGTGGAAGCGGTCGACGAGGTGGGAGACCAGCTCGTCGGTGCCGCGCTCGGCCTGGAGCGCGGCGGCCTCGTCGTAGCCCATGCCGTATACGGTCTCGGGGGACTGGGCGAGCCGGTAGCGGGCCCGCAGCAGGTCGAAGAGGCGGTCCGGTCCGTCGTGGACCAGCGGGCGGAAGACCCCCACCCGGTCGACGTGGCGGGTCAGGAGTTCCATGACTCCCAGCTCGACGACCTGGCGGCCGTCACCGCGGTCGATACCGGTCACGTATACGCTGCGCGTCACGCGTGCACTCCGTCCATTCCGTTGGTCGCAAGGTCAAAATTGGCCGTTATGGTGGGCTTGCCCCTCTTGACAATACCTGCGCGTGTGGCTAGGTCGCCCCTCCAGTTTCCCTTGAGGCGGCCGGGCGGGGACAGTAGGGGTGGGGTCGATGTGTGCGGCCGGGACCCGTCGGGCCCGTGAAACAATCGGACCGGCTCAGGAACCCACAGCGAGCACAGGAGACACAGCACGATGCGTATCGGAGTCCTCACCGCAGGCGGCGACTGCCCCGGCCTGAACGCTGTGATCCGGTCCGTCGTCCACCGCGCCCTCACCGGCCACGGCGACGAGGTCATAGGTTTTGAGGACGGCTTCGCCGGCCTGCTCGAAGGCCGCTTCCGCAAGCTGGACCTGGAGGCGGTCAGCGGCATCCTCGCCCGCGGCGGCACCATCCTCGGCTCCTCCCGGCTGGAGCGCGCCCGGCTGCAAGAGGCCTGCGAGAACGCCAAGGACCACTCCAAGGACTACGGCATCGACGTCCTGATCCCGATCGGCGGCGAGGGCACCCTCACCGCGGCCCGGATGCTGTCGGACGCCGGACTGCCCGTCGTCGGCGTGCCCAAGACCATCGACAACGACATCTCGTCCACCGACCGGACCTTCGGCTTCGACACCGCCGTCGGCGTCGCGACCGAGGCCATCGACCGCCTCAAGACCACCGCGGAGTCCCACCAGCGGGTCATGGTCGTCGAGGTGATGGGCCGGCACGCCGGCTGGATCGCGCTGGAGTCCGGGATGGCCGGCGGCGCGCACGCCATCTGCCTGCCCGAGCGCCCCTTCGACCCGGCCGACCTGTGCGCGATGGTCGAGGAGCGGTTCGCCCGCGGCAAGAAGTTCGCGGTCATCTGCGTTGCCGAGGGCGCACACCCGGCGCCGGGATCCATGGACTACGGCAAGGGCGCCATCGACCAGTTCGGCCACGAGCGCTTCCAGGGCATCGGCACCGCCCTCGCCCGCGAGCTGGAGCACCGCCTCGGCAAGGAGGCCCGGCCGGTCATCCTCGGTCACGTCCAGCGCGGCGGCACCCCGACCGCCTACGACCGGGTGCTCGCCACCCGCTTCGGCTGGCACGCCGTCGAGGCCGCGCACCGCGGTGACTTCGGCAGGATGACCGCACTGCGCGGCACGGACATCACGATGGTGCCGCTGGCCGACGCGATCACCGAGCTCAAGACCGTGCCGGGGTGGCGGATGGACGAGGCCGAGTCGGTCTTCTGAGCCGGCCCCGCCCCGTACGGCGGCGGACCCGAACACGGCGGTGAACCCGAACACGGCGGCGCGCCTCCCCCGGCAGGGGAAGGCGCGCCGTCGTGCAGGGACCGCCTCACTCGGCGCCGATCGCCTCCAGCATGTTCAGCCGGGCCGCCCGGCGGGCCGGCCACAGCGCCGCCAGCACCCCGACCACCAGCGCGATCAGCAGGAACAGCGCCAGCCTGCCCCAGGGCAGCACCATCTCGTACGTCGGGAACGACGAGCCGACCAGGCTGCCGCCGGCCCAGGCCAGGAAGATCCCGACCCCGATGCCGAGCACCGCGCCGAACAGCGAGATGACCACCGACTCCAGCCGGACCATCTGCTTGATGCCGGTCCGCGCCAGGCCGATCGCCCGCAGCAGTCCGATCTCCCGGGTCCGCTCGAACACCGACATCGCCAGGGTGTTGACCACACCGACGACCGCGATGATCACGGCCATGCCCAGCAGTCCGTAGACCATGTTGACGACGGTGTCGATCTGGCCGGCGTTCTCCTTGCGCAGGTCGTCGCGGGTCTGGACCTTCAGCAGCGGGCTGTCGCCGAGCGCGTGCCGGATCTCCTTGGTCAGCGCGGGGGACGCGCCGTCCGCCGCCTTCACCAGCAGGTCGTCGTTCTTCACGCGGGACAGGTGCGGGTCGACCAGCGAGACATCGGCGAAGGACTCCCCGAGCATCTCGTTGTCCTTGTAGACGGCGGCGACCTTCAGCCGGGTCGGCCGCTTCTTGGCGCCCTCGGGGCCTTCGCCGAACCGGGCGCTCACCGTGTCGCCGGCGTGCCAGCCGTGCCCCTTGGCGTCCGTCTGCGAGACCGCGATCCCACCGGCCCGGACGGCGTCCAGCGAGCCCTCGGTGAACGTGAGCCGGGTGACCTTGTCGATCTGGCTGAGGTCGGTGCCGCGGAGGTAGACGAAGCCGCCCCCGCCGCTGCCGTCGGTGCTGAAGCCCGTGCCGCGCAGCGGCGCCGTCGCCTCGACGCCCGGGACCTTCGCCACCTTCTTCGACAGCTCGGGGTCCAGACCGACGTAGGTCGAGGTGTTGATCCGGTAGTCCGCGGTCAGTCCGTCGGCCGCCATCTTGTCCATGCCGAGCTGCGCCGAGTGGCCCACCACGGTCATGCCGGTGATCAGGGTGAGCCCGATCATCAGCGCGGACCCGGTCGCCGCGGTACGGCGCGGATTGCGCAGCGCGTTCTCCTTGGCCAGCTTCCCGGCGACCCCGAACAGCCGGGTGGTGACCAGCCCGGCCAGCGAGACCAGCGGCCGGGACAGCAGCGGTGCCAGCACGATCACGCCGGTCAGCGTCAGCGCCGAGCCGGCCATGGCGATCGGCAGGTCGTCGCCGCTGTTCAGGGTGGAGACGTACAGCATCACCGCCACGCCCAGGCCGGTGAGCAGCAGACCGAGGACGTTGCGGAGGACCAGACTGCGCGGCGCGGGCGGCGCCTCGACGGTGGTCAGCGCCTCCACCGGCGCGATCCGGGCCGCCTTGCGGGACGGCAGCCAGGCGGCGAGCACGGTCACCACGACGCCCACGGCCAGCGCGGCCAGCACCGTGTTGGGGGCGATGACGACCGGGCCGTCGGGGAAGCCCGCGCCGTTGGCGTTCAGCACCGCCCGCAGGCCCACCGCGATCCCCAGCCCCAGCGCGAAGCCGACGACCGAGGAGATCAGGCCCAGCAGCGCCGCCTCGGCGAGCACCGAGCGCACCACCTGGCGGCGCGAGGCGCCCACCGCGCGCAGCAGCGCGATCTCCCGGCTGCGCTGCGAGATCAGCATGGTGAAGGTGTTGGCGATGATGAACACCCCGACGAACAGGGCGATTCCGGCGAAGGTCAGCAGGGTCGTGCTCAGCGCGCTGTTCTGCTGGGCGATCATCCTGGACTGCTCGGCCGCGAGGGTGCTGCCGCTGGTCGCCTGGGCACGGCCCTTCGGCAGCAGCTCACGGACCTTGGCGGTCAGGGCCTGCTGGTCGGTGCCGGGCGTCGCCGACACGACCAGCTCGTCGAACTGGCCGGGGTACAGATAGAGCCGCTGTGCGGTGGCGGTGTCGAAGAGCGCCAGGCTGCCGCCCGCGGTCACCTGCGGGTCGTCGCTGCGCACGATGCCGACCAGCTTCTTCTTCAGCAGCGGCCCGTCGGTGGCGAACCGTACGGTGTCGCCGAGCGTGACCCCGGCCGCCTCGGCGGTGGACTCGGCCAGCGCGATCTCGCCGCCGTTGGCCGGGCCGCGGCCCCGTACGAGCGGGTAGCGGGGGTCCGTGCCGTCCTTGCCCGGGCGGTAGTTGACCGCGCGGTTCTGCCAGCCGTTGCCGACCGGCTGGTCGTCGCGGCCGGCCAGGGTGGCCTGGCCGGTGACGTCCGGCCGTACCGCGGCCACGCCCGGCAGGGCGCGGATCCGGTCCGCCAGCCGGTCGTCGAGGGCGGTGGCCCGCTTGCCGTCCTTGGCGGCCCCGACGGCATCGGGGCCTTCGGGGGCGTCGTCGATGGCCTGGACGGAGACGGCCACGTCCTTGAGGTTCTTGGCGGAGGCGTTCTTGACGGCCTCGCCGACGGTGTCGCTGAAGATCAGGGTGCCGGCGACGAAGGCGACGCCGAGCAGGACCGCGAGGGCGGTCATCAGCAAACGGGCTTTGTGCGCAAGGACGTTGCGCAGTGCGGTACGCAGCATGGTGGTGGTGTCAGTCCTGGGTCCGGGGGCTCGGGATACGTAGGGGGCGGGCGGGGCCGCGTCGGCTCGTCCGGCCCTCGGTCAGCTGGTCCGGCCCTTGGCGTCGAACAGCCGCATGCGGTCGAGCACCGCGTCCGCGGTCGGGTCGTGCAGCTCCTCGACGATCCGGCCGTCGGCCAGGAAGACCACCCGGTCCGCATAGCCGGCCGCTACCGGGTCGTGGGTGACCATCACCACGGTCTGTTCCATCGCCCGCACCGACTCGCGCAGGAAGCCCAGCACCTCGGCGCCGGAGCGGGAGTCGAGGTTGCCGGTCGGCTCGTCGGCGAAGATGATCTCCGGCCGGGCGGCCAGGGCCCGGGCCACCGCGACCCGCTGCTGCTGGCCGCCGGAGAGCTGGGCCGGCCGGTGCGCCAGCCGCCCGCCCAGCCCGACGGTCTCGATGACCGCGCTGACCCACTCCCGGTCGGGCTTGCGGCCCGCGATGTCCATGGGGAGGGTGATGTTCTCCAGCGCGGTGAGCGTGGGCAGCAGGTTGAACGCCTGGAAGATGAAGCCGATCTTGTCGCGGCGCAGCCGGGTCAGCTGCTTGTCGTTGAGCGAGCCCAGCTCGACGTCCCCGATCCGGGCCGAACCGCCGGAGATCTTGTCCAGGCCCGCCATGCAGTGCATCAGGGTGGACTTGCCGGAGCCGGACGGGCCCATGATCGCGGTGAATCGGGCCTTGCCGAACTCCACGGAGACGGAGTCCAGCGCCACCACCCGGGTCTCCCCGTGCCCGTAGACCTTGCTCAGGTCGGTGGCGCGGGCGGCGACGGCGCCGGTGGTGCGGGTGGGTGCGAATGAGCCGGGAAGGCCCGGGACGGCGGCCGGGTGGGACACGGGGACTCCTGGAAGGGGACGGGAAATGCGACGTCCTCATTCTCGAAGGCGCAGGTCACCGTGGTCGTCGGCCCCAAGGACCGAAAGCCGGGCCGATCGGAAGAGTGATGTCGGCCTCCGGTGTCCTCCTCTGGGGGGACGGCCCTACGACCTGGGAGCGACGGGATCCCTCAGGGTCGCCCGGGCGCTGCCGGCCCCGGGGCCGTGCGCCTCACCGGCCCGCGGCCGTGCGCGGTCAGGACAGTTCGCCGACCCGGGCCCAGAACTCGGCCAGGATGTCGTCGAGGAAGGCGCGCCCCGCCTCGCCCGACTCCCCGGTCCCGTCGCCGCCGCCCCAGTTGAGCGTGGCCGCCATCGACGCCTGGTAGTCGGCGTGCAGCGCCTGCAGGACCTCCTGGATCCGCTGCTTGGGCAGCGGGACGAGCTTGCCGACCGGCCGGACGTACGCCTGCCAGCGGGTGGAGGCGGCGCTGGTCAGCAGCTCGGCGAGCCTGGTGTCCTGGCCGGTGAAGCGGAGCAGGGCGGGCAGCGGCAGGTCCAGCGCCTCGACCAGTGCGGCGGCCTGGCGCTCGGTGCCGCCCCATTTCCCGCCCGCCTCCAGACGTTCGTACCCGGCCGGGTCCATGCCGATCCGCAGGGCGAGCGCGTCCGGTGCGAGGCCGGCCGCGAGGCGGTACTCGCGCAGGGTGCCGGGCGCGCCCAGCAGTTCGCCCGGCGCACACCACAGGGCGCCGGCGAGCGCGGTCAGTTCGGATTCCGTAGGAGCGCTTTCCCCCAATTCCCAGGACGCCACCGTGGCCGGGGACACCGGAATTCCATAAGCGGCGCGAATTCCGTAGGCGACATGGGCGGGGGTCATGCCGAGGGCCTCGCGGAGCCGGCGGGCGGCGGTGGCGTCGAAAGGGGGCCTGCGCGGCTCCCCGGCGTGCGTGTTCACCGGCACACGGTAAGTGACGATGTGGCTTCGCACCTATCGTGTGGAAACCCAAGGATGAAAGTCGTAGGAACCTCCGAGCCAGTCGCTTTTTCTCGGCCGGGGCGTGAAGATTTCCGGCCGATCGGCCGCTCACCAGCGCCGACCGGCCCACCGCTCCTTCACTACCCCTTCACTGCGCCGCCCAGTGCGAAACCCCCGCCGAGCCGCCGGGAAATGAGGACGTACAGCAGCACGACGGGTGTCGAGTAAAGGAGGGAGAATGCCGCGAGTTCACCGAACGCGATGGCTCCGTAATTGCCGAAGAAATTGAAAATGCTGACCGACGCGGGCAGTTGCTCCGGGGAGAGCAGCAGCATGAACGGCACGAAGAAATTGCCCCACATCATGATGAAGGTGTAAATGGCGACCACTGCGAGTCCGGGCCCCATCAGTGGCAGGATCACCCGCAGCAGGGTCTGCCGCCAGGACGCGCCGTCCGTCCACGCCGCCTCCTCCAGGGCCCGCGGCACCCCGTCCATGAAGTTCTTCATCAGCCAGACGGCGAACGGGAGTTGGGCCGCGGCCAGGAACAGCGCGGTGCCGTAGCGGGTGTCGATCAGGTTGATCTGCACGAACAGCCCGTACACCGGCACCATCACCGCGGTGATCGGCAGACACGTCGAGAACAGGATGGTCAGCAGGTACGGGCGGGCGAAGCGGGAGCGGAAGCGGGACAGCGGATAGGCGGCCAGCGCCGCGCAGACCACGGTGAGCAGGGTGGCGCCGCCGCAGATCAGCAGGCTGTTGAGCATCGGCGTGAAGGTGATCTCGTCGGTCAGCACCGCCGAGAAGTTCCCCAGCGTCGGCGAGGTGGGCGGCCGCACCCGCAGCGTGGCGTGCGCGTCCAGCGACGCCAGCACCAGCCACAGCAGCGGTACGGCGAACGCCACCGCGACGGCCAGCAGTCCGGCGTCGGCGGCCAGTTGGCGGACCACCCGCCGGGGGAGGGGCAGCGGCACGGCGTCAGACCTCCTCGCGCATCAGGCGCAGCCAGCCGGCCGCGAACACCGCGCCCACCAGCAGCAACAGCAGCGCCACCGCGGTGCCGTAGCCGATCAGCGACTTCAGGAACGCCTGGTCGTACATGAACACCGGCAGCGTCCGGCTGCGGTTGCCCGGGCCGCCCCGGGTCATCGCCCAGATCAGCCCGAAGACGGAGAGCGTCTGCAGGGTGTTGAGCATCAGGTTCGTGCCGATGGAACGGCGGATCATCGGCAGCGTGATGTGCCACAGCCGGCGCAGCCCGCCCGCGCCGTCCACCTCGGCGGACTCGGTGACCTCCGGCGGGATCGCGGACAGCGCCGCGGAGTAGATCAGCATCGAGAACGCCGTACCGCGCCAGACGTTGGCGAACGACACCGCGAGGATCGGCAGCGTGAACAGCCAGTTCTGGGTGGGCAGATGGAGCCAGGCGAGCACCGCGTTCAGGGTGCCGCGCCGCTCGAAGAACGTGTACAGCAGGAAGCCGGCGACGATCTCCGGGAGCACCCAGGCGGTGATCACCACGGCGCCGGTCAGCGCCCGCACGGGACGCGAGGCGCGCCGCATCAGACCGGCCAGCGCCAGCCCGAGGGTGTTCTGCCCGAGGATCGAGGAGACCACCGTGAACACCAGCGTCAGCACCACGGCGTTGCGGAACCCCGGATCGCCGAACGCCCGCCGGAAGTTGGCCAGGCCCACGAACGACGCCGACTCCTGGCCGGTCAGCTGGGTGTCGGTGAAGGCGAGGTAGACGCAGTACGCGATCGGGCCGGCCAGGAAGAGCAGCAGCAGGACGGTGGCCGGGAGCAGCGGCGACCAGCGCAGCAGGTGGGTGCGCACCGGGACGGCCCGCGGCCTGCGGGGGCGGGCGGCGGTCCGGCTGCCGGCGACGGTGCCGGTCACGGCCGGGCGACGGTCCGGCCGTCCACGATCGCGCCGAGGCCCTGGTCGTAGTCCTTGGCCGCCTCGGCCGGGGAGGAGTCGTCGGCGGTGACCGCCTCCATCGCCTCCCCGATCGCCGCCGCGACCTTCGGGTACTCGGGCAGCGCGGGACGGAAGTGGCTGACCTTCACCAGCGAGGTGAAGAAGCCGATGCCGGGGACGGACTTCAGATAGCGCGGATCGGCCGCGACGTCCTTCCGCACGGAGATCTGCGCACCGCGTACGCACCACTCCAGGGCGTTCGCCCTCGACTGGAAGGTCTGGATCAACTTCCAGGCCAGATCGGGCTGTTGGGCCCGCTGAGGTATCGACCAGGTCCAGCCGCCGGCCAGGCTCACCGTGCCCGGCGGTTCACCGTGCCGGGTGGGGAACGGCGCCTGGCCCAGCGTCGTCGACCACTGCGGCCAGGGGTTGCCGCCGCCGGTCTTCTGCCACTGCTGGCCCAGCCACGAGCCGTCCAGGTCGATCGCCAGCTTCTCCTCGGGGAGCAGCTCGGCGGCCACATTGGTCTGGATGTTGGGGCTGAGCGCGTCGGACACGTCGGGGCCGAGCTTCTCCTTGTAGACGGTGTCGATGAAGGCCAGGCTGTCCCGGAAGCCCTTGCTGCCGGTGACCCACTTCTTGGCCGCCGGGTCGTACAGCGGGTCCTGTCCCGTGCCGTACAGCAGCATCTCGAAGCCCTGCATCACGGCCGCCTCGCCCGCGCCCTTGCCGGTGAAGACGTTCAGCGGGATCACCCCGGGGACCTTCTTCTTGACCGTCCGGGCCGCGGCCAGCACCTCGTCCCAGGTCCTCGGCCGCCAGTCCGCCGGCAGCCCGGCCCGGCGGAAGATCTTCTTGTTGAACCACAGCCCGCGGGTGTCCGTACCGTCCGGGACGCCGTACGTCTTCCCGTCCTGCCCGCGGGCCGCGGCCTTCGCGGCCGGCTCGAACTGCCGCCAGTCGGCCCAGGTCCTCACCTGTGCGTCCAGCGGCCGCAGCAGTCCCGCCTTGATGTCGGAGTTGACCAGGAAGGTGTCCTCGTAGACCAGGTCCGGGGCGGTCCTGGGGGAGCGCATCATCTGCTGGATCTTGGCGTAGTAGTCGTTCTCCGACGCCTGGATCGGGATCAGCCGGACCTTCTTGCCCGGGTTGTCCTTCTCGAACTGCCGGGCCACCAGGCGGATGTAGTCGTCCCGGACCGTGACCTTGGCGTTGGTGTCCTTGATGAAGGCGACCTTGACGGTGTCCTTGTCGCTCCCGGACCCGCTGCCGCAGCCGGTGAGCGTCCCGGCGGCCACGACGGCGGCGGCGAGCAGAATCAGCGGAGCGGTGGGGCGCACGGCAGACCTCCTGCGGGACCACGGTCAACTCACGGTCAACTCACCATGGGGTGCGGCCTGCTGAACGTAAGTCACCGGTCACAGCGGGTCAATGGCCCGACCAGCGGTAGCGCAATTCGGGCCGGCCGACCTGGCCGTACTGCGGCGCCCGGACCGCCCGGCCGCCGTCCACCAGATGCTCCAGATAGCGGCGCGCGGTGATCCGGGAAATGCCCACGTCGGCGGCGGCCTCGGCGGCGGTCAGCCCGTGCTCGGCGGCCCGCAGCACATCGGTCACCGCCCGCAGGGTGGCCGCGGTCAGCCCCTTGGGCAGCGCGGCCGGCCGCGGGGCGCGCAGGGCGGCGATCGCCCGGTCCACCTCGTCCTGTCCGCTGGCCTCCCCGCTGGTGGCGCGGAACTCGGCGTACCGGGTGAGCCGGTCCCGCAGCGTGGCGAAGGTGAACGGCTTCAGCACGTACTGCACCACCCCCAGCGAGACGCCCTCCCGGACCATCGTCAGATCGCGGGCCGAGGTGACCGCGATGATGTCGGCGCCGTGCCCGGCCGCGCGCAGCGTCCGCACCAGCTGCAGCCCGTGCCCGTCGGGCAGGTACAGGTCCAGCAGCAGCAGATCGACCGGGTGCTGGTCGAGGTGGCGGCGGGCGTCGCCCATGGAGTGCGCGGTGCCGGACACGGTGAAGCCGGGCACCCGCCCGACGTACAGCGCGTGCGCGTCGGCGGCCACCGGATCGTCCTCGACGACCAGCACCCGGATGTCGGAGGGTCTCACCGCCGCCCACCTCCCTCGACCGGGCCGGCCGGCCCGCCTGCCCGCATCATGCCGTCGTCCCGGTCCGCAGCGGCAGCCGTACGGTGAACCGCGCGCCGCCCTCCGCCGCCCGGTCCAGGGTCACGGTGCCGCCGTTGCGCCGCACCGCCTGCCGCACCAGGGCCAGCCCCAGCCCGCGGCCGGCCGCGCCCTGCTTGGTGCTCCAGCCCCGCCGGAAGATCTCCTCGGCGGCCTCCGCGGCCACCCCCGGCCCGTTGTCCGCCACCCGCAGCATCAGCTCACCGCCGTCCGCGCGGGCGCTGACCCGCACCTGCGGCGGTTCGTCCGGGGCGTGCTCCGGGCCCGGGGCCGCGGCGTCGATGGCGTTGTCGAGGAGGTTGCCCAGCACCGTCACCAGGTCCCGGGCCGGCAGCCCGGGCGGCAGCACCCCGTCGTCGATCCGGCTGTCCGGCGTCAGTGTCAGCTCCACCCCGCGCTCGTTGGCCTGGGCGGCCTTGCCCAGCAGCAGCGCGGCCAGCACCGGCTCGGCGACCGCCCCGACGACCTGGTCGGTCAGCGCCTGTGCCAGTTCCAGCTCGGCGGTGGCGAACGTAACCGCCTCCTCGGCCCGGCCCAGCTCGATCAGCGAGACCACGGCGTGCAGCCGGTTGGCGGCCTCGTGCGCCTGCGAACGCAGTGCTTCCGCGAAGCCCCGCACCGAGTCCAACTCGCCGGAGAGCGCCTGCAGTTCGGTGTGGTCCCGCAGGGTGACGACGCTGCCGCGCTGCTCGCCGCCGGAGACCGGCGCGGAGTTGACCACCAGCACCCGGTCGCGGGTCAGATGCAGCTCGTCGACCCGCGGCCCGGACGCCAGCAGCGCCTCGGTCAGCGGCTCCGGCAGCCCGAGCTCGGTCACCGCCCGGCCCACCGCGTCCCCGGAGAGGCCCAGCAGCTCCCGCCCGCCGTCGTTGATCAGCGCGACCCGGCGCCGCCCGTCCAGCATCAGCAGCCCCTCGCGCACCGCGTGCAGCGCCGCCTGGTGGTAGTCGTGCATCCGGCCGAGTTCCTGGGCGTTCATGCCGTGGGTGTGCCGGCGCAGCCGGGCGTTGATCACGTAGGTGCCCGCACCGCCCAGCACCAGCGCCGCCGCGGCCACCCCGACCACCGCGAGCACCTGCTCGCGCAGCTGCCGGCTGATCGTCTTGATCGTGATCCCCGAGCTGACCAGCGCGGTGATCCGGCCGCCGGCCCGCGGATCGCGGACCGGGGCGACCACCCGCACGGACGGGCCGAGCACGCCCAGGTGCGTCTCCGGGAAGATCCGGCCGTGCAGCGCCGGACCGATGTGCCCCAGGTACTTCCCGCCGATCGCGGACGGCTGCGGATGCGTCCAGCGGGTCCCGTCCGGAGCCATCACCACCACGAAGTCCACCCCCGCGTCCCGTCGCAGCCGCTCGGCGTACGGCTGGAGCGTGGCCGTCGGGTCCTTGGTGCGGGCCGCCGCCACCACGGCCGGGGAGTCGGCCACGGCGGTGGCCGCCGCGGTCGCCTGCCGCCGCGCCGTCTCCTCCGCCTGCCGCCCGGCACTGAGGTACGCGAACACGGCGCAGCCCACGACGACCACCGCGACCAGCACCACCTGCATGGCGAAGAGCTGGCCGGCCAGACTGCGCGGACCGCGCAGCCGGCCGGGCCACCGGGGCCCGCGGGATCGGGGGAGTCGCATACGGAACAGTCTGCCGGGTCACTTTTGCGTGAACGAAATGCACGTAAGGGTGACGGGCGCCACACCGGCCCTGCATAGTCACCGGGACTCGTTGAGCGCCGGAGCCGCAGACCAGGCGCAGGACCGTAGACCGTCAGGAGGCAGCCGTGGCTGCACAGACCCCACCGTCCGGGGGGACCACCGAGGAAGCCGCGCCGGTGAAGCGGGACCGGACCCACTTCCTCTACATCGCCGTGATCGGGGCGGTGCTCCTCGGCATCATCGTGGGCTTCGCCGCCCCCGGTGTCGCCGTCGAGCTCAAGCCGCTCGGTACCGGGTTCGTGAACCTGATCAAGATGATGATCTCGCCGGTCATCTTCTGCACCATCGTGCTGGGCGTCGGCTCGGTCCGTAAGGCCGCCAAGGTCGGAGCGGTGGGCGGACTGGCCCTCGGCTACTTCATGGTGATGTCCACCGTCGCGCTGGCCATCGGCCTGGTCGTCGGGAACGTCCTGGAGCCCGGCTCCGGGCTGCACCTGACCGAGTCCGTACGGCACGCGGGCCACGCCCAGACCTCGGGCAGCGCCGAATCCCTGCCCGACTTCCTGCTCGGCATGATCCCCAAGACGCTGGTCTCGGCCTTCACCCAGGGCGAGGTGCTGCAGACCCTGCTGGTGGCGCTGCTGGTCGGCTTCGGGCTGCAGGCGCTGGGCTCGGCGGGCGAGCCGGTGCTGCGCGGCGTCGGGCACCTGCAGAAGCTGGTCTTCCGGGTCCTGGCCATGATCATGTGGGCGGCGCCGGTGGGTGCCTTCGGCGCGATAGCGGCGGTGGTCGGCGAGACCGGCCTGGACGCGCTGAAGTCGCTGGCCATCATCATGGCCGGCTTCTACCTCACCTGTCTGCTCTTCGTGATCGTGGTGCTCGGCGCGCTGCTCCGGCTGGTCGCCGGGATCAACATCTTCCTGCTGCTGAAGTACCTCGCCCGGGAGTTCCTGCTGATCCTGTCGACGTCCTCCTCGGAGTCGGCGCTGCCCCGGCTGATCGCCAAGATGGAGCACCTGGGCGTCAGCAAGCCGGTGGTCGGCATCACCGTCCCGACCGGCTACAGCTTCAACCTCGACGGCACCGCGATCTACCTGACGATGTCCTCGCTGTTCGTGGCCGAGGCGATGGGCAAGCCGCTCTCGCTCGGACAGCAGGTCTCGCTGCTGGTCTTCATGATCATCGCGTCCAAGGGGGCCGCCGGCGTCACCGGCGCGGGCCTGGCCACGCTGGCCGGCGGGCTGCAGTCCCACCGCCCCGAACTGGTCGACGGCGTCGGCCTGATCGTCGGCATCGACCGCTTCATGAGCGAGGCCCGGGCGCTGACCAACTTCGCGGGCAACGCGGTCGCCACCGTGCTCATCGGCACCTGGACCAAGGAGATCGACAAGTCCCGGGCGGCCGAGGTGCTGGCCGGCCGGGTCCCGTTCGACGAGAAGACGCTGTCCGTCGACGCGCACGGCCCGGCCGCGGAAGCGGCGCCGCCCGCCGTCGTCGCAGGCCCCCGGGACGGCGGTCCGAAGGAGTCCGCCACGGTCTGAGCCATGGAAGGGGAGAAGGGGCGGACGCCGGATCGCGGCGCCCGCCCCTTCGGCGGCCGGCAGGAATGCCTACGCCGGCCGGAGCCAGATCGTGGCCAGCGGCGGCAGCACCAGCGAGACGGAGCTGGTCCGCCCGTTCCAGGGGACCGTTTCGGTCTTCAGCGGATCGGGGTTGGCCACGCCGCTGCCGCCGTAGCGCGGCGCGTCGGTGTTGAGCACCTCGCGCCAGGCCGGGACGTCGTCCGGGACGCCGGTCCGGTACGCGTGCCGGACGACCGGCGAGAAGTTGCTGACCGACACCAGCGGGGCGCCGTCGGCGGCGAAACGGAGGAACGAGAAGACGTTGTCCTCGCTCGCGTCCCCGTCGATCCACTGGAAACCGGCCGGTTCGGTGTCCCGCTCCCACAGCGCCGGGGTCGCGGCGTAGTGCCGGTTCAGGTCCCGGACCAGATCGCGCACGCCCCGGTGGTCCGGCTCGGCCTCGTACGACGGGTCGAGCAGCCACCAGTCCGGGCCGTGGCTCTCCGCCCACTCCGCGCCCTGCGCGAACTCCTGCCCCATGAAGAGGAGTTGCTTGCCCGGGTGGGCCCACATGAAGCCCAGGTAGGCCCGGTGGTTGGCGCGCTGCTGCCACCAGTCCCCGGGCATCTTCGACACCAGCGCCTGTTTGCCGTGCACCACCTCGTCGTGCGAGATCGGCAGCACGTAGTTCTCGGAGTAGGCGTAGATCATCGAGAAGGTCATCTCGCCGTGGTGGTACTTGCGGTGCACCGGCTCCTTGGAGACGTAGCCGAGCGAGTCGTGCATCCAGCCCATGTTCCACTTCAGGCCGAAGCCCAGACCGCCGAAGCCGCCGGGCCCGACGTGGTGGGTGGCCCGGGTGACGCCGTCCCAGGCGGTGGACTCCTCGGCGATGGTGACGACGCCGGGGCAGCGCCGGTAGACCGTGGCGTTCATCTCCTGGAGGAAGGCGACCGCGTCGAGGTTCTCCCGGCCGCCGTTGACGTTCGGGGTCCAGCCGCCGCCCTCGCGGGAGTAGTCGAGGTAGAGCATCGAGGCGACCGCGTCCACCCGCAGCCCGTCGATGTGGAACTCCTCGCACCAGTACACCGCGTTGGCCACCAGGAAATTACGGACCTCGGTGCGGCCGTAGTCGAATTCCAGGGTGCCCCAGTCGGGGTGCGCGGCCCGGGACGGGTCCTGCGGCTCGTACAGCGGCCGCCCGTCGAACTCCGCCAGCGCCCAGTCGTCGCGCGGGAAGTGCGCCGGCACCCAGTCCATCAGCACGCCGATGCCCGCCCGGTGCAGGGCGTCGATCAGGAACTTGAAGTCGTCGGGCGTGCCCATCCTGGCCGTGGGCGCGTAGAAGCCGGTGACCTGGTAGCCCCAGGAACCGCCGAAGGGGTGCTCGGCGACCGGCATGAACTCGACGTGGGTGAAGCCCAGGTCCTTGACGTAGGCGGGCAGCTGCGCGGCGAGCTGCCGGTAGGTGAGACCGGGGCGCCAGGACGCCAGGTGCACCTCGTAGACGGAGAACGGTGCCTGGTGGACCGGGCGCCGGCCGCGGTGCGCCATCCAGTCGTCGTCCTGCCAGCGGTGCCGTGAGGTGTGCACGACCGAGGCGGTGGCGGGCGGGCACTCGGTCCGCCGGGCCATCGGGTCGGCCCGTACCGTCCGCGAGCCGTCCGGCCGGGTGATCTCGAACTTGTACAGCTCACCCTCGCCGAGGCCCGGCAGGAACAGCTCCCAGACACCACAGGACCCCAGCGACCGCATCGGGTGGCCGGTGCCGTCCCAGTAGTTGAAGTTGCCGACGACGCGGACGCCCTGCGCGTTGGGCGCCCACACGGTGAAGCGGGTACCGGTCACGCCCTGGTGGTCCATGACGTGGGCGCCCAGCGCCTGCCAGAGCTGCTCGTGCCGGCCCTCGCCGAACAGATGCAGGTCGAGTTCGCCCAGCGCGGGCAGGAAGCGGTACGGGTCGTGCACGGTCGCGGCGCTCTCGCCGTAGTCGACCAGCAGTTGGTACTCCGGGACGGTGCGCAGCGGCAGTACACCGGCGAACAGCCCGTCGCCCTCGCAGTGCAGTTCGGCGCGCAGCCCGTCCGCCAGGACGGTGACCCCGCTCGCGAAGGGCCGCAGGGTACGGACGAGCAGCCCGCCGCGCACCGGGTGGGCGCCGAGCAGCGCGTGCGGGTCGTGGTGCGCGCCGGCCAGCAGCCGGCCGCGGTCCTCGTCCGACAGCGGGGTGGCGGCCCGTACTCCGCGGCCGCCGCTGCCCGGCCGGGCAGGCGCGGGCTGCCGCGCGGCTCCGGCCGCGGTCCCGGCCGGCCGGGCGGGCCCGGCGGCCGCCTCCCGGGGCGCGGGCGGACGGGTGCCGGACGCCGGGGCGCCGGGGCTGCCGGGGGCCGCGGTCCCGGTGCCGGGGGCGGCGGCCCCGGTCGCGCTCTCGGCGGTCGCGTCCGGCGTGGACGGGGGGTCGCCAGGGGTGGGGCGGGACGGCGGTGGGGCGGCGGTCACGGGCGGGGCCTCCTCGGGGGCGGTGCGTCGGCGGTGCGTCGGGGACGTCGGCTGGCGGGGCGGGATCGCGTCGTCGGGTCAGGGAGGCCGGTTCAGGGCGGGCCGGTCCCGTCCACGCCCACGGCCGGTTCGCCGCCCGCCGCCAGCCGCCGGACGGCGGCCATCGGCACGGACAGCCAGTCGGGCCGGTGCCGGGCCTCGTAGAGCACCTCGTAGACCGCCTTGTCGGTCTCGTAGGCCCGCATCAGCTCGGGCGCGGAGCGCGGATCGAGCCCGCCGGCCTCGGCGTAGCCCAGGCAGTACGCGGCCCGGGTGCGCCGGGCCCACTCCAGTGCCCAGGGGTCCGCGCCGGCCGGCCCGCTGCGCGCCGCGTAGTCGAAGGACCGCAGCATCGCCGCGACGTCCCGCACCGCGGGCTGCAGCTTGCGCCGCTCGGCCAGCGGACGGGCCGGTTCGCCCTCGAAGTCGATCAGTGACCAGCGGCCCTCGTCGGCCGAGCGCAGCGTCTGGCCCAGGTGCAGATCGCCGTGGATGCGCTGGGCGGCCCAGCTGCGGCCGTCGTGCCCGACGGCGGCCAGCGCGTCGAAGGCGGTGCGCAGCCGCGCGCGGTAGGGCTGGAGCACGGGGACGGCCCGGGCGGTGGCCTCCAGCCGCTCGATCATCTGCGCCGCGATCAGGTCGAGCTGCGGGCGGCGCAGCTCGGTGGTCGGCAGCGTCTGGGCCAGCGCGGTGTGCACCTCCGCGGTGGCGTGCCCGAGCGCCCGGGCCGAACCGGTGAAGTCGGCGCGGACGGCCAGCGCGTTGAGGGCCAGCTGCCAGCCGTCCGCCGAGCCGGGCAGGAACGGCTGGAGCACGCCCAGCGTGGTCGCCTCGCCGTTCTCCTCGGCGACCGCCGACTCGAACCACGCGGCCGGCGCAGGCACCCGGGCGCACTTGGCGTCCGCCAGTGCCCGGGGCAGTTCCAGATCGGGGTTGATGCCCGGCTCGACCCGCCGGAAGACCTTCAGGATGAACGAATCCCCGTACACGATCGAGGAGTTGGACTGTTCGACGGCGATCGGCCGGGCCGGCAGGCCGGAGGGGATGTCCGCGTCGGGTTCGCGGCAGAACCGCAAGGCCCCCAGCCGCCCGGGGATCCGCAGCCGTTCCAGCAGCAGCCCGCAGAGCCGGTTGTCCAGCAGTGCGTCGTAGACCACCCGGCCGCGCAGCGGGCCGCCGCCGGGCCGGCCGATCACCGCCGGTGCCAGCTGGGGCGGCGGCGCCGGATGCACCCCGAGCAGCAGCTGGTAGCGGTCCCCGCCGGCCGGGGTGCGGCTCGGCGGGGAGCTCTGCTGGGCCCGGACCAGCAGCTGCAGCAGGCCGGGCGAGGTCCCGTCACCGGTGCACGGCAGCAGCTCGGTCGCGGACAGCAGGGAGAAGCCGGTGAGCAGCCGGCCCTTGCCGGCGAACCAGCGCTGGCGGGGAACCCATTCGGCGAGCAGCGGTGCCAGCGAGGAGAGCAGATCGGGGGCGGTGACGAGCGGACGGTGGGCAGGGGTGTTACGGGTGGCACGGGTCGGGGCGGTGTCCGACATGGCGTCGCGTCCTTTCCCCGGGCACACGACAGGTAGGGCAAAGTGTCCCGGAATACGGCCTTCACTGTGCGGTGGCGCGGTGGCGGTACCCCCGGACGGAGGGTGTGAAGATCCTCCCGGCGGGGGTGTCGGGATCGCGGCAGCGGTCGTGCCGGTGCGCGTGTCCGCTGCGCGGCGGTCCCCCTCGAACCGGGGACCACCGAGGGCTCACCCGGCCCGTGCGGTAGTAAGGAGACTGCCCGAGCGAAAGGTCGAAAAACGCCCGTACGCGGTATACGGCCGCGTACGGGCGGGGTGCTCGGTGCCCGTGCCCGGTCAGGGCCGGGGCACTAGGTGGCGTTTCTGCGCAGCCGGAACCAGTAGAAGCCGTGGCCCGCGAGGGTGAGCAGGTACGGCAGTTCCCCGATGGCCGGGAAACGGACGCCGCCGATGAGTTCCACCGGATGGCGGCCGCTGAACGCCCGCAGGTCCAGCTCGGTCGGCTGGGCGAAGCGGGAGAAGTTGTGGACGCACAGCACCAGGTCGTCGTCCGCGCCGCCGGTGCCCTTCGAGGCCCGCAGGAAGGCCAGCACCGCCGGGTTGGTGGAGGACAGCTCGGTGTAGCTGCCGAGGCCGAAGGCCGGGTTCTGCTTGCGGATCTCGATCATCCGGCGGGTCCAGTGCAGCAGCGAGGACGGCGAACTCATCGCGGCCTCGACGTTGGTGACCTGGTAGCCGTAGACCGGGTCCATGATGGTCGGCAGGAACAGCCGGCCCGGGTCGCAGGAAGAGAATCCGGCGTTGCGGTCCGGGGTCCACTGCATCGGGGTGCGGACCGCGTCCCGGTCGCCGAGCCAGATGTTGTCGCCCATGCCGATCTCGTCGCCGTAGTAGAGGATCGGCGAACCGGGCAGCGACAGCAGCAGGGCGGTGAACAGCTCGATCTGGTTGCGGTCGTTGTCGAGCAGCGGGGCCAGCCGGCGGCGGATGCCGATGTTGGCCCGCATCCGCGGGTCCTTGGCGTACTCCGCGTACATGTAGTCCCGCTCTTCGTCCGTGACCATTTCGAGGGTCAGCTCGTCGTGGTTGCGCAGGAAGATGCCCCACTGGCAGCCGGACGGGATCGCCGGGGTCTTGGCGAGGATTTCCGAGACCGGATAGCGCGATTCGCGGCGCACCGCCATGAAGATGCGCGGCATGACCGGGAAATGGAACGCCATATGGCATTCGTCGCCGCCGACCCCGTAATCACCGAAGTAGTCGACGACGTCCTCCGGCCACTGATTGGCCTCGGCCAGGAGCACGGTGTCCGGATAGTGCTTGTCGATCTCGGTGCGGACCCGCTTGAGGAAGGCGTGCGAGGCGGGCAGGTTCTCGCAGTTGGTGCCCTCCTCGGCGTAGAGGTACGGCACCGCGTCGAGCCGGAAGCCGTCGATGCCCAGGTCCAGCCAGAAGCGCAGGGCGGAGATCATCTCCTCCTGGACCGCCGGGTTCTCGTAATTGAGGTCCGGCTGGTGGGAGAAGAAACGGTGCCAGTAGTACTGCTTGCGGACCGGATCGAAGGTCCAGTTGGAGGCCTCGGTGTCGACGAAGATGATCCGGGCGTCGGCGTACTGCTTGTCGTCGTCCGCCCAGACGTAATAGTCGCCGTAGGGGCCGTTCGGGTCGTTGCGTGATTCCTGGAACCACGGGTGCTGGTCGCTGGTGTGGTTCATCACCATGTCGATGATGACCCGCATGCCGCGGTGGTGTGCGGCGTCCACGAATTCCACGAAGTCCGCCAGGTCGCCGAATTCGGGGAGCACCGCGGTGTAGTCGGCGACGTCGTAACCACCGTCCCGTAGCGGCGATTTGAAGAACGGGGGCAGCCAGAGGCAGTCCACCCCCAGCCACTGCAGGTAGTCGAGCTTCGCGGTGAGGCCCTTGAGGTCACCGATGCCGTCGCCGTTGCTGTCCTGGAACGAGCGCACCAGGACTTCGTAGAAGACGGCCCGTTTGAACCAGTCGGGATCGCGGTCCTTGGCCGGGGTGTCCTCGAACGTGTCGGGGACAGGCTCATTGACGATCAATTGGGTGACCCTCCGATCGGTGAGGACGGTCGCAGCGACAGCACATGGGCGGGCGCGAGCGAGCGGCCCGGCTCCAGGCGCACATAGTTGTCCCTGCCCCAGTGGTAGGTATCGCCGGTGAGCTCGTCGCGCACCGGGAAGGACTCGTGCCGGCCGAGGCCGAGTTCCGGCATGTCCAACGACACCGTCGCCTCGTGGGTGTGGTGCGGGTCGAGGTTGACCACCGTGAGCACCGTGTCCGTCCCGGCGCCGTGCCCCGCGCGCTTGGAGAACGCGAGCACGGCGTCGTTGTCCACGGGATGGAAGTGCAGATTGCGGAGCTGCTGCAGGGCAGGGTGCCGGCGGCGGATGCGGTTCAGGGCGGTGATCAGCGGGGCGATGGTACGCCCCTGCTTCGCCGCCGCATCCCAGTCGCGCGGCCTGAGTTGGTACTTCTCCGAGTCGAGGTACTCCTCGCTGCCGGGGCGTACCGGGGTCGACTCGCAGAGCTCGTATCCGGCGTAGACGCCCCAGGTGGGGGACAGGGTGGCGGCCAGCACGGCACGGATCTCGAAGGCGGGGCGGCCGCCCTCCTGGAGGTAGGCGTGGAGGATGTCCGGGGTGTTGACGAAGAAGTTGGGCCGCAGATAGGCGGCGGACCCGCCGGACAGCTCGGTGAGGTACTCGGTCAGCTCCTGCTTGGTGTTGCGCCAGGTGAAGTACGTGTACGACTGCTGGAAGCCGACCTGGGCGAGGGTGTGCACCATCGCGGGACGGGTGAACGCCTCGGCGAGGAAGAGCACGTCCGGATCGGTGCGGTTGATGTCGCCGATGACCTTCTCCCAGAAGGCCACCGGTTTGGTGTGCGGATTGTCCACCCGGAAGATCCGTACGCCCTTTCCCATCCAGAAGCGCAGCAGCCGCTCGGTCTCGCGGACCAGCCCGCGGAAGTCGGCGTCGAAGGCGAGCGGATAGATGTCCTGGTACTTCTTCGGCGGGTTCTCGGCGTACGCGATCGAGCCGTCCAAGCGGTGGTGGAACCACTGCGGGTGCAGGGTGACCCAGGGGTGGTCCGGCGAGCACTGCAGCGCGAAGTCCAGGGCGACCTCCATCCGCAGGTCGCGGGCGGTGCGCACGAAGTGCTCGAAGTCCTCGAAGGTGCCCAGGTCGGGGTGGAGCGCGTCGTGCCCGCCGGCCGCCGAGCCGATCGCCCAGGGGGAGCCGACGTCGTCCGGGCCGGCCGACAGGGCGTTGTTGGGGCCCTTGCGGAAGGACGTGCCGATGGGGTGGACGGGCGGGAGGTAGACGACGTCGAAGCCCATGGCGGCCACCGCCGGGAGGCGTTCGGCGGCGGTGCGCAGGGTGCCGCTGACGGCCGTGCCGTTCGGGGTGACCTTGGCGCCCTCGGAGCGCGGGAAGAGTTCGTACCACGAGCCGTACAGGGCCCGGCGGCGCTCGACGACCAGCGGCATCGGGCGCGAGACGGTGAGCAGTTCGCGCAGCGGGTGGCGGCCCAGGGCCTCGATGACCTGCGGGGCGAGCGCGGCGGCGAGCCGGGTGGCGGCGGGCAGCTTCGGGTCGCGCAGGGCGTCCACGGCGGCCAGCACCGCCTCCCGGCCGTCGCTCTTGGGAACGTCGGCGGCCGCCCGCTCGTGCAGCTCGGCGCCCTCGGCGAGGACCAGCTCGGTGTCGATGCCCGCCGGGATCTTGACCCCGGCGTGCTTGCGCCAGGTGGCCAGCGGGTCCGACCAGGCCTCGACGGTGAAGGTCCAGCGGCCCTCGATGTCCGGGGTGACCTCGGCGCTCCAGCGGTCGGTGCCGGGCGCCCGTTCCTGCATCGGTGTCCAGGGTCCGCAGCGGCCGGCGGGATTGCGCAGCACCACATTGGCCGCGACCGCGTCATGGCCTTCGCGGAAGACCGTGGCCGAGACCTCGAAGGTCTCGCCCACCACGGCCTTCGCCGGGCGGCGGCCGCAATCGATCTGCGGGCGGATGTCCAGAACAGGGATGCGACCGATCATGGGCTCACCTGGGGGCTTGTGACGCTTTGCGGGGTTTTGTCCTTTGTATCCGCTCCACGGGAGGGGGACCCGGTGCGGGCGTGGGGCTCCTGTCCGCTTCACCCGGCTGGCGGAGAACACGGCCGGCCGGGGCGTACTCGATGAGCCTTCCCTCGCCCGGCGGACATGAACTCGGGCGGAATGTGAACGTCTGGTACGTCACCAGGGGCCCGGTGCGGCCTCGCGGACACGCGGCCACCTCGGTGCGGACGGCTGCGGAGCTGGGCGGACACGATCGGCGTTCGCCTCCTCAACTCAGGTGTGATCACAGCGGAGTTGCGGTGTGCGGAAGTACCGGTGTCGCGCCGCGGCCGGTCGGCGCCACACCGCAGCCTCTCTCCAGGAGGGATCTCGTACAAGGGCGCCTGAGGGGGTGGAATCGGCCATATCGGGAAACGCGCGGGTAGGGAGGTGCGGGTGGCCCACGGTGCCTCTCAACTCCCCTGTTGTGCAGGGAAGTTGGCGCGCCGTGCGCGATGTGGTCGTCGCCCGGGACACCCGGATGGGGGAGTGGTGGGCTGCCGGGTGTCAGCGGTCCCGGCGGTGGGCGACGGCCTTCCGGACCAGACGGCCCTCGGTGAAGCACAGCTCGTAGGCCGCTGTGGTGTCGGGGTCGATGCCGTAGTAGGTGCAGGACCAGCCGCGGGGTGGCGCGGGGGTGCCTTCCGGGGGGACGTCCAGGTGGAAGAACGGCACCAGGTCGTCCACCTCGGTGCGCGGCATGCCCGGGCGCAGCCGTTCGTAGCTCGCCCGGTCCAGGATCGTCCACCCGGTGCTGACCAGGGCGAAGACGCCCATCAGCACCAGCAGTGCGGCGAACAGCGCGAGCGGGACGGTCACCGTCTGGCGCAGCCGCCGCCGCACCTGGCGCCGGGCCCGGTCCAACTCACGGGCCGCGGCGGTCGGTTGGGGTGCGGCGCCGGAACCGGTGAGCGGGCCGCCGGTGAGGGGGAGCCGGGCGGCGGCCGTGAAGCCGCCGTCGGGGGTCGGGCCGCTGTGCAGGGTGCCGCCCGCCAGCCGTACCCGCTCGTCCAGGCCGACCAGTCCGCTGCCGCCGGAGACCGCCGCCGGGGCGGGGCCGGGCGGCGGCGCGGCGTTGGTGACGGTGACCCGAAGCTGCCCCTCCGCCCGCTCGATCCGCACCCGGACGGCCGCGCCCGGGGCGTGCTTGGCGGCGTTGGTGAGCGCCTCCTGGACGAGCCGGTGCACGGCGGGTCCGGTCATGCCGGGCAGGCCGGCCGCCCCGGGCCGTTCCGCCCCGTCGGGCCGTTCGGTCTCGTCGGGCTGTTCCAGCATCACCGTCATCCCCGACGCCCGGGCGCGCGCCACCAGCTCCGGCACGCCCTCGTCCGCGGACCGCCGCGGCGCGCCCTCGTCGTCCGTCCGCAGCACGCCGATGATCTCCCGCAGCCGCTCGGTCGCCGCACCGGCCGCCGCCCGCAGCTCACCGGCCGCCGCCCGGCGGTCCGCGGCCAGCGCCGGATCCAGCTCCAGCGCGCCGGCCCGCAGCGCGATCAGTGCCAGCTCGTGGCCGAGCGAGTCGTGCATGTCGCCGGCGATCCGGGCCCGTTCGCGCAGCCGGGTGCGGTCGGCCATCGCCTGCTGCTCGCGTTCCATCCGGTCGGCCAACTGCCAGCCGGTGCGGACGAGTTCGGCGTACTGGCGGCGGTAGCGGCCCAGCAGCCAGGGCAGCACCACGTTCAGCAGCAGCGTCATCAGGAAGGTGAACCACGGCCACAGGGTGCGGGCGGCCAGCGCGCACACCGGTACGCCGGCCAGCGCGACACCGGTGAAGAACCACAGCGCGGGCCGGGCCCGGGCCACTCGCACCCCGGCGAGATGACCGAGCACGGCCAGGGCGAGGCAGTACGCACCGGTGAACAGCTGCACCGACAGCACCAGGCTCGGTACGACCGGTACCGCGACCGCCACCAGTGGTGCCCGCCGGCGGACGAGCACGGCCAGCGCGAGCAGCGGGAAGCCGGCCAGGGTCGCCCAGCGCTGCGGCCCTGAGAGGCCGTCGAGGACGTAGAGCAACGGCGGTACGCACAGCAGCAGCCACAGCGCGAGGCCGGGCAGCCGGGCGCGCAGTCGTCCCGGGTCCGTGTGCCGCGTCCAGGACCGCAGTGCGGCCCGGGACGGCAGACGTCTCACGAGGCGGGGACCAGGCCGGCCTCGTAGGCGAGGACCGCGGCCTGGACGCGGTTCTTGACGCCCAGCCGGGCGAGGGCCGCGCTGACGTACGCCTTGACGGTGCCCTCGACCAGGAACAGCCGCCGGGCGATCTCCGCGTTGGACAGTCCGGCGCCGACCAGGCCGAGCACCTCGCGTTCGCGCGGGGTCAGCTCGGCGACCCGGGCCCGGGCGGCCGCACCGCGGCCCAACTGCCCTTGTGCCATATGGGAGATGACCCGCCGGGCGACGGACGGGGCGAGGCAGGCGCCGCCCGCCGCGACGGCCCGGACCCCGGCGATGAGCTCCCGCGGATCGCCGGTCTTGAGCAGGAAACCGGCGGCGCCCGCGCCGAGCGCGCCGGCGATGTGGTCGTCCTCCGAGAAGGTGGTCAGCATGACCACCGCGGCCTGGGGGAGGGCGGTGGCGAGTTCGGCGGCCGCGGCCAGGCCGTCCAGGCGCGGCATGCGGATGTCGAGGAGGCAGACGTCGGGGCGGTGCCGCAGTGCGAGGTCGACCGCCGCGCGGCCGTCCCCGGCCTCCGCGACCACCTCGATGCCGGGCGCGGTGGCGAGGATCGCGCGCACCCCGGCCCGTAGCAGGGCCTCGTCGTCGGCCAGCAGCACCCTGATCGTTTCGTCCATCCGGACCCCCGTTCCGCCCCGTTGCGCGCGCCGACCGCCCCCGGGACGCGCGAAGGCGGTGTCCGGAGGGTCTCCGGACACCGCCCGCTCCGGGGTCACGTTACCCCGGGCCGATCAGTGCGCATCGGCCGGTTGCGTCACTTGACGGCGACGCCGGTCCAGGCCGCCTCGACGCCCTTGACCTCGGGGCTGTCGGCCTTGTACAGGTCGGTGGCCGCCTTGATGGTCGCCTCGCGGGCCGCCTTGTAGTCGGTGTTCGAGGTCATGTACTCGGTCAGGGCCTTGAACCAGATCTTCTCGGCCTTGTCCCGGCCGATGCCCTCGACCTTCTTGCCGTCCGCCGTCGGGCTGTCGTACTTGACGCCACCGATCTCCTTCGGGCCGCTGCCCTCGGACAGCAGGTAGAAGAAGTGGTTGGCGACGCCCGAGGAGTAGTGCGGGTCGAGGTTGCCGGTGTTGGAGTCCCAGTTGTCCTGCGACTGGCCGTCCTTGGACGGCTTGTCCATGTAGCGCAGCGGCTTGCCGTCACCGTTGATGTCGATCTTCTCGCCGATGAGGTAGTCGCCCGGGTCCTTGTCGTTCTTGGCGTAGAACTCGACCGAGGTGCCGAAGATGTCGGAGGTGCCCTCGTTGAGGCCGCCGGACTCACCGCTGTAGGTGAGGTTGGCGGTGGCGGAGGTGACACCGTGCGACATCTCGTGCGCCGCGACGTCGATGGCGGTGAGCGGCTTCTTGTTGCCCTCGCCGTCGCCGTACGTCATGCAGAAGCAGCTGTCGTCCCAGAAGGCGTTGACGTAGCTGTTGCCGTAGTGGACGCGGGACGAGGCGCCCTTGCCGTCGCCCTTGATGCCGCTGCGGCCGTGCACGGTCTTGTAGTAGTCCCAGGTCTCGGCCGCGCCGTAGTGGGCGTCGACGGCCGCGGTCTGCGGGTCGTCGGCCTTGCCGGTGCCCCAGGCGTCGTCGTCGTCCGAGAAGGGCTTGCCGTCACCGGACTCGCTGTTGCCCAGGTCGGTGGTCTTGTGGCCACCGCGCCCGTCGTCGGTCAGCGTGAACTTGCCGCCGTCCTTCTTGGTGCCCAGCTCGACGCTGCCGCTGTACTCGCTCTCGCCCTTGCCGGTGTGGATCTCGTCGTACTGGAAGAGCTTCTTGCCGGTGTTGGCGTCGGTGATGACGTGCAGCCGGCTGGGGGTGCCGTCCTTCTGGACGCCCTTGACGACGGTGTCGTAGGCCAGGACCGGCGAACCGGAGGCGGCCCAGACGACCTTCTTCGGGGTCTGCGCGGCGGGTGCCTTCTTGGCGGCGAGCGACTTCACCGCGGTGCCCTGGGCCGACTTCGCGGCGGCCTGGGGGGCGATCTTCGCGGTGGTGGAGGCCACCTTGATGCTCTTCTGCGTCGACTTGGTGGTCGACTTGATCGCGCCGCCCTTGGCGGTGTGCACGACCAGGTCACCGCCCAGCACCGGAAGTCCGGCGAAGGTGCGGTCGTAACGGGTGTGGGTGGTGCCGTCGGCGTCCTTGATGACGTCCTTGACGACCAGCTTCTCCTGACCGCCGAGACCGAGGGCCTTCGCGGTCTGCGCCTTGGTGCCGTCCGCGTCGCGCAGGAGTTCCGCGCGGTGCGAGGCGCTGAGCTGGAGGGGGGAGGCGTCCTTGTGGGGGGCCGGGGCCGGCGAGGCGCCGGCCGTTCCGACGGTGATGCCCGCCGCCAGCAGGGCGGCGGCCGCAAGGGCGCCACCGGTCACACGGGTCTTGCGGGATATGTGGGGGGCCACGCGTGCTCCTTCAACTTTGCCAAGTGGTGGGGGTGCAAAGCGATGCGGGTGTGACTCGCGTCCGGAACACTGCCAGCTGAACGCGTGCATGTCAGGAGCCTGTTCACAGGTTGGCTGAAAATCGTCCGCACTGAGGTGATCGG
The DNA here is from genome assembly GCF_043202395.1 of Streptomyces sp. NPDC048197. Lineage (NCBI taxonomy): Bacteria > Bacillati > Actinomycetota > Actinomycetes > Kitasatosporales > Streptomycetaceae > Streptomyces > Streptomyces sp. NPDC048197. Next base: position 151,202 of record NZ_JBIDAJ010000015.1, on the reverse strand, counting down.
TGTCCGCATAACGGAGGTGGGCGCCGCCCCCGGAATTCCGGGGACGACGCCCAATTTCCCTGTTCACCAGGCCAGTTGCCCGTCTTCCCGGCGACCGGCCCGGCTATGTCACACCAAGGTGACGGCTGAGTGCTCTCGCCGGATCAGAACGTCAGCTTCCAGCCGTTGATGTAACCGGAGTCCTGCGAGTAGACGTCCTGGACGCGCAGCTTCCAGGTGCCGCTCGCCGCCTTCGAGGAGGCGTTGACGGTGTACGTGGTGTTCACGTTCGCCGCGGAGTCGTACGGGTTGGAGTTCTTCAGCCGGTAGGCCGTGCCGTCCGGGGCGATCAGGTCGATGACCAGGTCACCGCGGTAGGTGTGGACGATGTCCACGCCGACCTTCAGGGTGCTGGAGGCGTTGCCGCTGCGGCTGACGCTGATCGGCGAGGTGACCGCCGCGCCCGCGTCCGGGATCTGCACATCGGCGGAGTTCTCGAAGACGTTGCCGCCGCCGGTCGCGTTGACCGTCCAGGTGAAGGAGGTGGTTCCGGTCTTCTTCGCGGAGTCGGTGACCGTCACCGTCACGTTGGACGTGCCGGCCGTGGTCGGCGTCCCGGAGATCAGACCGGTGCTCGCGTTGATGGACAGCCCGGAGGGCAGCCCGCTCGCCGCGTACGACAGCGCGCCCGCGGTGCCGCTGGTGGCCTTGATCTGCAGGCTCGCGGCCTGGCCGACGGTGCTGGTCTGGTTGCCCGGGTTGGTGACGGTGACCCCGCCGCCGTCCGGGACGCGGGAGCCGACGTTGACCGCCGCCCAGGTGTTGGCGACCGTGTTGTACGACGCGCTGCCCTGGCCGAACAGGTCCGCGGCCGCCTTCAGCGTGGCGGTGCGGGCGTCCGCGTAGTTGGTGGTGGCGGTCATGTACTGGCTGAGCGCCTTGAACCACACCTTCTCGGCGTTGGCCCGGCCGATGCCCGGCACCGGAAGGTTGTCGAAGGTCGGGCTGTCGTAGTGGACGCCGCCGATGTCCTTCGGGCCGCTGCCCTCGGACAGCAGGTAGAAGAAGTGGTTGGCGACGCCGGACGAGTAGTGCACGTCCTTGTTGCCGACACCGCTCGACCAGTAGTCCGCGGAGGCGCCGTCCTTGCTGGGCTTGTCCATGTAGCGCAGCGGGGTGCCGTCGCCGTTGATGTCGATCTTCTCGCCGATGAGGTAGTCACCGGGGTCGGACGGGTTGTTGGCGTAGAACTCCACGGCCGTGCCGAAGATGTCCGAGGTGGCCTCGTTCAGACCGCCGGACTCGCCGCTGTAGTTGAGGCCCGCGGTGTTCGAGGTGACGCCGTGCGACATCTCGTGGCCGGCCACGTCGAGGGCGGTCAGCGGGGCCGCGTTGCCGCTGCCGTCGCCGTAGGTCATGCAGAAGCAGCCGTCGTCCCAGAACGCGTTGACGTAGCTGTTGCCGTAGTGGACGCGGGAGTAGGCACCCACGCCGTCACCGCGGATACCGCTGCGGCCGTGCACGTTCTTGTAGTAGTCCCAGGTCTCCTGGGCGCCGTAGGCGGCGTCCACGCCCGCGGTCTGGGCGTTCTGCGGCGTACCGTCGCCCCAGGTGTCGTCCGCGTCGGTGAACAGCGTCCCGGTGCCGGACGACCCGTGCTTGAGGTCGTAGGTCTTGTGGTTGCCGCGGGTGGGGTCGGTCATCGAGAAGTTCGGCGCCGAACCCGACGTGCCGATGGTGACCTTGCCGCTGTACTCGCTGTTGCCGACACCGGTCTCGATGCCCTGGTAGCGGTAGATCTCGGCGCCGGTGGTGGCGTCCGTGACGACGTGCAGCTGGTTGGGCGTGCCGTCGTCCTGCAGCCCGCCGACCACGGTCTCGTAGGCCAGCCGCGGCTTGCCGTCGGCGACCCAGATCACCTTGCGGGGCGTCTTCGCCGGGGCGGTCTTCTTCGACCCGAGGGTCTTCGCCGCGGAGACGGCCTTCGCGGCGGCCGCGGCCGGAGTGATCTTGGCGGTGGTGCTCGCGACCTTCAGCTGCGAACGGACGGCCTTGGTGACGCCCTTGAGCGTGCCGCCCTTGCTCTCGTGCACGACGAGGTCGCCGCCGAGCACCGGCAGTCCGGCGTAGGTGCGCTCGTAGCGCGTGTGGACCGTGCCGTTGGCGTCCTTCGAGACGTCCTTGACGACCAGCTTCTCCTTGGCGCCGAGCTTGAGCTCGCGGGCCGTCTTGGCGGTGGTGGCGCCGGCCGCCCGTATCAGCTCCGCACGCTGGGACGGGGACAGCTTGACCGGCAGTGCGCCGGGATCGGGTACGGCGTGCGCGGTGCCGGGCCGCGGGGCGGCCGCCGTGCCGGTGCCGGCCTGGACTCCGACGGCCAGCATCGCGGTGACGGCGACCAGCGCGCCGGTCGCGACGGCGCGTCCATGGGGGGTGCGTCTCACACTGACTCCTTCTGCGGTGGCCGCTACGTGACGGTGCGGCCGAGGGGGACCGGGCGGCCCAACGGCCGTCCGGGCAGATCGAGGCAGAACACTTGGAGCGTGTGGGGGGAGACGTACGCAAGAGGTGCGACGTACTGGTGGAACGGATCGTGCAGGGGAAGCCCGCTGCCGCAGGGTGTGGTGCTGTGGGGACCGTGCGGCGGCTGCGGGGAAGAGTCCCACCACGGCTGGCTGGTTGTCAGGGTCCGTTCAAGTAATTGGCCGGAAAACGTCCGTTGCGCGAAATCGACGTCCGGAATCCGGACAGGGAGTGATCGCCGTCACGGCCGGCCCCCGTGCCAGGACCGCCAGAGCGCCGCATACGCACCACCGGCCGCCACCAGCTCGTCGTGGGTGCCGAGTTCGGCCAGCCGGCCGCCCTCCATGACGGCGACCCGGTCCGCGTCGTGCGCGGTGTGCAGCCGGTGCGCGACGGCGATGACCGTACGGCCCGCGAGCACGGCGGCCAGCGCCCGCTCGGTGTGCCGCGCGGTACGCGGATCGAGCAGCGCCGTCGCCTCGTCCAGGATCACCGTGTGCGGGTCGGCCAACACCACCCGGGCCAGCGCCAGTTGCTGGGACTGTGCGCCGTCGAGGCGGTGGCCGCCCGGGCCCAGCTCGGTGTCCAGACCGGCCGGCAGCTCCCCGGCCCAGCCGGCCCCGACGGCCGCCAGCGCGGCCCGCAGCTCGCCGTCCCCGGCGCCGGGCGCGGCCAGCCGGAGGTTGTCGCGGACGCTGCCCAGGAACACGTGGTGCTCCTGGGTGACCAGGACCACGTGCTGCCGCAGCACCTCCGGATCCAGCCCGGCGACCGGCACCCCGCCGACCGTCACCGACCCGCGGCGCGGCGCCTCGATGCCGGCCAGCAGCCGCCCCAGCGTGGACTTCCCGGCCCCGGAGGGGCCCACCAGCGCCAGCCGCTCACCGGGGCGGACGGTGAGGGTGACGCCGTGCAGGACGTCCCCGGCACCCCGGTCCGCCGCCCCGGCCGGCCCGTCACCGCCGGTGGGGTAGGCGTAGTGCACGCCACGGACCTCGATCCGGTCACCGGCCGGGACCGGAACGCCGCCGGCGGCCGCCTCCCGGGCGTCCGGGACCGTTCCCAGCCCCTCGACGCGGGCGAACGCGGCGCCGCTGCTCTGCAGTTGCTCCAGCCACAGCAGAACCGTGTCCAGCGGCTCGGACAGCTGCCGCAGATACAGCGCGGCGGCGACCACCGCGCCCAGACCGACACCGTCCCGCCCCATCAGGGCCCCGCCGGCCAGCAGCACACCGGCCACCGGCAGGACATGGCCGACGTCCACGGCGGGCAGCAGCACACTGCGCAGGAACAGCGTCCGCAGCCGCGTGCGGCGGCACTCCTCGATCGCCCGCTCGCTCGCCGCCCACCGGCGCTCCTGCAGGCCCAGCGCCTCCACCGTCCGGGCACCCGCTGCGGTGGCGGCCAGCAACTCGGCCAGGTCCGAGGTCGCCGCGCCCTCCGCGAGATACGCCCGGTGCGCCCGGCGCAGATACCACCGGACCGCCAGCAGGCCGCCCAGCAGCCCCAGCGTGCACAGCCCGAGCAGCGGAGCGACCACCACCACGGCGCCCAGCAGGAACAGCGCCTGCACGGCCGCGACCGAGACCTCCGGCGCGGCGTCCCGCAGCGTCCGCCCGACCGACGTGACGTCCGTCGTGCCGCGGGCCGTCAGATCGCCGGTCCCGGCCCGCTCCACGACCGCGGCTGGCAGCGCCAGCGCCCGGTCGACGTAACCCTCCCGGATCCGCGCCGCGGCCCGTTCCCCGAAGCGGTGGCCGACGTACCGGGCCTGCCGTGCCAGCAGCAACTGGGCCACCGCGCACACCAGGATGACCAGCGCCAGCCGGTCCACCGCCGCCACCCCGCCGCCGTCCCGGACCGTGTCCACGATCCGCCCGAGCAACCACGGACCGGCCAGCCCGGTGCCGGCCGCCAGCGCGTTCAGCACCAGCATCAGCGCGAACGCCCGGCCGTCCCGGCGCACCAGCCGCAGCGCGGCCCGCCGGGTCGCGGCCGGCCCGGCCACGGGAAGCCCGTGCGCGCCGGGTGCGGGGGTGTGTGCCGCCGATGACGTCATGACGCGGCTCCTCCGTCCCGGTCCTCGTGCGCTTCCCCGTCGTCTTCCGCTCCCTCTCCCTCTCCCTCTCCCTCGTCCTCGTCGCGGGCCACCAGGCGGCGGTATGCGGGGACGTCGTCGAGGAGTCGGCGGTGCCGGCCGACCGCGCTGACCTTGCCGTCGACGAGGAAGCACACCACGTCGGCCTGGTCGAGCAGCAGCGGGGAGGCGGTGGTGACGACGGTCGTACGGCCCGTGCGGGCGGCGTGCAGCCGCGCCGCGACCGCCGCCTCGGTATGGGCGTCCACGGCCGAGGTCGGCTCGACCGCGAGCAGCACCTCCGGGTCGGCCAGCAGGGCCCGTACCAGGCGCAGCCGCTGCCGCTGCCCGCCGGAGAGGTTGCGGCCCTGCGCCGTGACCGGCGAGTCCAGCCCGGCCGGCAGCGCCCGGACGATGTCCTCGGCCAGGGCCGTGTGCAGGGCCCGGCCGATCGCCGCGTCGGTACGGTCCCGGCGTCCGCTCACCACCTCGCGCAGGGTGCCGGCGAACAGGTCCGCCTCGTTGTCCGCGACCAGGATGCGGGTCCGGACCCGGGCCAGCGGGATCTCGTCCAGCCGGACCGCGCCCCAGGCCGCCGCGGAGTCGGCGAACCGGCCCAGGCGGTCGACCACCGCCGCCGATTCGGCCGGCCGGGCGGCGACCAGCGCGGTCAGCAGCCCGGGCACCACCTCGACGCCCGACTCCGGGTCCCGCAGCACAGCCACCCGCTCGGGCCCGGCCGGCCGCCGCGGCGGTACCGTCCCGCCGTCCGCTGCCACGGCATCCGCGGCGCTGGTGACGTCCCCGGAATCCGCCACGTCCGCCCGCAGGTGCAGGAACCGTACGACCCGGCGGGCGGCGACCAGGCCGCGGGTGAGGTCGTGGCCGCCCTCGATGAAGAACGAAACCGGGACCACCAGGGCCGCCGTATAGCCGTAGACCGCCACCAACTCGCCGGTGGTGAGGGCACCCTGGGCCGCCATCCGGGCCGCGAGCCAGGTGACGGCGGCCAGGAACAGGATCGGCAGACCCACCCCGAGCGCCTGGATCCAGCTCGTCACCGCACCGACCCGGTAGCCCTCGCGGCACAGCTCCTGCGACGCGCGGCGGTAGCGGCCGGCGAACACCTCCTTGCCGCCCAGCCCGCCGAGCACCCGCAACCCGCCGACCAGATCGGCCAGTTGGGCCGCCAGCCCGCTCTGCCGCTCGCGGTAGTGGGTCTCCGCGCCCTGCAGCCGTCCCAGCAGCGGCCCGACCGCCACCGCCAGCAGCGGCACGCCCAGCAGCACCACGGCGGCGAGCAGCGGCGAGACGGCCAGCAGCAGTACGGCGACGACGCCGTACGCCAGCACCCCGCCGACGCCCGGCCCGGTCATCGTCAGGGTCTGGCTGATCACCGCGACGTCGCCGATCCCGATGGTGACGACCTCCCCGGCCGTCACCTGCCGGGGCAGCGCCGCGCCCAGCCGCAGGGTCTGCGCCATGACCGCCCGGACCGTACGGAACGTGGCGTCCATCCGGATCCTGGTCATCGTGCGGTGCCGCATGATGCCCAGCCAGGCGTTCAGCCCGCCGACGGCCAGCAGCACCGCCACCCAGCCCGCCAGCGCCGCGGGCCGCCCCGGCGCCAGCCCCTCGTCGATCGCCCGGGAGAGCACGTACGGCGGCACCATCAGCCCCGCGTTCCACAGGCTCCCGTACGCCGCGCCCGCCGCCACCCGCCCACGCTGGCTCGCCACCAGCCACCACAGATAGCGCCCGGCACTCCGCGGCGCGTCCACCGGCTGCTTCATCCCGTACGTCCCCCGTTCCGTCCGCGCGCGGCCGCCCGGGCCGTGCCGCTCACCCCACGCTGTCCCGCCACGCCTGGTGCAGGGCGGCGAACCTGCCGCGGTCCTTGATGAGCCGGTCCGGCGGGCCGTCCTCGACGATCCGGCCGTCGGCCATCACCAGGACCCGGTCGGCGATCTCGACGGTGGACAGGCGGTGGGCGATGACCACGGCCGTACGGCCTTGCAGGACAGTGTCCATGGCGCGCTGGACCGCGCGTTCACCGGGGATGTCCAGGGAACTGGTCGCCTCGTCGAGGATGAGCACGGCCGGGTCGGCGAGCAGTGCCCGGGCGAAGCCGACGAGTTGGCGCTGGCCGGCGGATATCCGGCCGCCGCGCTTGCGCACGTCGGTGTCGTAGCCGTCCGGCAGGGCGGTGATGAAGTCATGGGCGCCGATGGCCTTCGCGGCGCTCTCGATCTCCGCGCGGGTGGCGTCCGGCCGGCCGAGGGCGATGTTGTCCGCGACCGTGCCGGAGAACAGGAACGCCTCCTGGGTGACCATCACGACGGCGCGGCGCAGCTCCGCCGCGGACAGCTCCCGCAGATCGACGCCGTCGAGCAGGACCCGGCCCTCGGTGGGGTCGTAGAAGCGGGCCAGCAGCTTGGCGAGGGTGGACTTGCCGGCGCCAGTGGCGCCCACTACGGCGACGGTCGAACCCGCCGCGAGGGTCAGGTCGAAGCGGGGCAGCACCTCGCCGCCGGTCCGGTAGGCGAAGCGGACCCCGCGGAACGCCACCTCGCGGCCCGGCCGGCCGGACGCGACGGCCGGCAGCCCGGCGGGGGCGGACGGTTCCGGGACCGTCGGGCGCTGGGCGAGCAGACCGGCGATCTTCTGCAGCGAAGCGGCGGCGCTCTCATAGGCGTTGAGGAACATGCCGAGGCGGTCGATGGGGTCGTAGAGCCGGCGCAGATAGAGCACCGCGGCCGCCAGCACGCCCAGCGCCAGCCCGCCCGTGGCGACGCGGTAGGCGCCCCACAGGACGATCGCGGCGACCGCGACGTTGGCGGCCAGCCGGGAGAGGACCACATAGCGGGCCATCTCCAGCAACGCGTCGCCGTTGAACCGCTCGTGGTGGTGGTTGAGCCGGGCGAAGGCCGCCTCGTTGGGCCGCTCGCGGCGGAACGCCTGCACCGGGCGGATGCCGTTGAGGGTCTCGGTGAACTGCACGATGACGCCCGCCATCGCCGTCGACTTGGCGCTGTAGACCCGGTGGGAGCGGCGGCGGTACGAGCGCACCTGGAGCGCCAGCGGGGCGGCGGAGACGAGCGCGGCCACGCCGAAGCCCGGGTCCAGGAAGAGCAGGGTCACGGTGATGTAGACCGACGACAGGGCGATGGTGATCAGTTCCTGGATGCCCTCGTCGAGGAGTTCGCGCAGCGACTCGACGTCGGTGGTGGCCCGGGATATCAGCCGGCCGGAGGTATAGCGCTCGTGGAAGTCCAGGCTGAGCGCCTGGCCGTGCCGGAAGATCCGGCCCCGCAGGTCCAGCAGCACGTCCTGGCTGACCAGGGCGGACACCCGGATGAAGCCCCACTGCAGCCCGCCGGACGCCGCGGCGCACAGCCCGGCCGCGACCGCCACGGCGACCAGCGGCCCGTGGTCGTGTGCGCGGAGCGCCGGCACCGCCCGGTCCAGTGCGTAGGCGACCAGCAGCGGACCGGCCTGCACGGCGGCCTGCTGGAGGAGCAGCAGTACGGCGACCAGGCCGACGCGGCGGCGGTGCGGCGCCAGTAAGGAGGCGAGGAGTGCCCGGGCGGCGTTCCTGGGCGCGGGCAGCCGGTCCCGTTCGAAGGCGTCGTCGGCCTCCGGCGGCTGGCCCGCGGGGCGGTCCGGGCCGGCGGGGGGCTGCTGGGCCGCTCCGGGGCCGGGCTCGGGGCCGGGCTCGGGGGCGTCGGAGGGGCGGCCGGTCGTGGTGGTGGTCATCGGGCGGCCTCTTCCTCGCCGGACATCAGGGCGGCGTATTCGGCGTTGTCCCGGAGGAGTTCGTGGTGGGTGCCGACGGCGGTGATCCGGCCGCCGGAGAGCAGCGCCACCCGGTCGGCGAGCAGGACCGTGGACGGGCGGTGGGCGACCACCAGGGCCGTGGTCGTCGCCAGGACCTGCCGCAGCGCCGCCTCCACCAGGGCCTCGGTGTGCACGTCGAGGGCGGACAGCGGATCGTCGAGGATCAGGAAGCGGGGCCGGCCGACCACCGCGCGGGCCAGCGCCAGTCGCTGCCGCTGCCCGCCGGACAGGCTCAGGCCCTGCTCGCCGACCGGGGTCGCGCCGCCCTGCGGCAGCGCGTCGACGAACCCGTCGGCCTGTGCCACCCGCAACGCCCGCCGCAGCTCGGCCTCTTGGGCGTCGGCCGCGCCCATCGAGACGTTCTCCGCCGCGGTCGCGGAGAACAGCGTGGGCTCCTCGAAGGCCACCGAGACCAGCGAACGGACCTCGTCGCGGCCGATCGTCGCCAGATCGCGGCCGTCGAGGGTGATCCGGCCGGCGGTCGGGTCGTACAGCCGCGGCACCAGCGCCGTGAGCGTGGTCTTCCCGCTGCCGGTCGCGCCGACCAGGGCCATCGTCTCGCCGGGCCGGATGTGCAGGGTGACGTCTTCGAGGGTGGGCGGCGCGTCCGGCGGGGCATCGGGATAGCGGAACCCGACCCCGGAGAAGACCAGACCGCCGGTGGCCGGCCGGGCCCGGTCCCCGCTCGACCGCGCGCCGCCGGCCGGCAGTGCGCCGCTCGCCTCCGGCCCGCCCACCTCCGGCCCGTCCGCCGCCGGCGCGTCGCTCACCTCCGGCTCGTCCATCACCTCGAAGTACCGGTCGGTGGCGGTGGCCGCCTCGTTGCTCATGGCCAGCAGGAAGCCGATCGACTCCACCGGCCAGCGCAGCGCCAGCGCCGTCGACAGGAACGCGACGAGCGTGCCCGCGGACAGCGCGCCGTCGGCCACCTGGACCGTGCCGAGCACCAGGGCGGCGCCGAGCGCACATTCCGGGAGGGTGGTGTTCAGCCCCCATATCCAGGCCAGCAGGCGCGCCTTGCGCAGCTCGGAGGCGCGCAGCCGGCCGGTCAGCTCCTTGAAGGCCCGGGCCTGGCTGCGGTGGCGCCCGAAGCCCTTGATGATCCGGATGCCGAGCACCGACTCCTCGACCACGGTGGTCAGATCGCCGATCTGGTCCTGGACGACGCGGGCCGCCCGCCCGTACTTCGCCTCGAAGACCGAGCACAGCACCAGCAGCGGTAGCAACGGCGAGAGCAGCACCAGCCCCAGCGACCAGCGCTGGGCCACCAGAATCACCCCGCCCACCAGGATGGTCACGCCGTTGACCAGCAGGAACGTCAGGGGGAAGGTGAGGAACATGCGGAGCATCTGCAGATCGGTGGTGCCCCGCGACAGCAGCTGGCCCGACGGCCAGCGGTCGTGGAAGGCGACCGGCAGCCGCTGCAGCCGGCGGTACAGCGCCGCGCGCATCGCCGCCTCCACCCCGGACATCGGGCGCGCCACCAGCCAGCGCCGGAACCCGAACAGCAGCGCCTCGGCGAGCCCGATCAGCAGCAGGTATCCGCCGCCCAGCCACACCCCGCCCGGGTCACCCGCCGCGACCGGCCCGTCCACCAGCCACTTGAGCACCAGCGGGATGACGAGGCTGAGGCAGGAGGCCACCACCGCCACGAACGCGGCCGTGAACAGCCGCGCCCGCACCGGGCGCACGAACGGCCACAGGCGCAACAGCGACCGCACCGCGGAGTGTTGGGGCACCTCGGGTAAGGACGTCGGGTCGGTCGGGTTCGTCGTGTACGTGGTATCGGCCATCACTCGCGAGCGTAAGGCGCACCACTGACATCGCTCAGCCGGATTTCGGCGGGGCGCGGCCGGCACCCGTCAGTTCGCGCCGCACCGCTCCCGCCCCGCTCCCGCGCCGGCCCGCACCGCCCCGGCCTCAGCCCGGCACCGCCCGGAACAGCACCACCGACCGGCCCTCCAGCGTGAGCGTGCCGCCCGCAGGGCAGGGCGGTTCGCCGGCGGTGGGCTGTTCCTCGCGGGCGGTGTCGACGAGGAGTTCGTAGGTCTGGGCCCAGGGCGGGCCGGGGAGGGTGATCCGGCGGGGGCGGGCAGCGGCGTGCAGGACGGCGAGGAAGCTGTCGTCGACCACACGGACGCCCCGTTCGTCGCGCTGGGAGATGTCGTTGCCGGAGAGGTACATGCCGAGCGTCGCCCCCGGGGTGTACCAGTCCTGTTCGGTCATCTCCGTCCCGTCCGCGGTGAACCAGGCCAGATCGCGCAGCCCGCCCTGCTCGTGCGGCCGCCCGGAGAAGAACGCCCGGCGGCGCAGTACGGGGTGGGCGCGACGCAGCGCGATCAGCCGGGCGGCGAGGTCGGCCAGCGGCCGCCAGCGGGGGTCGTCCAGGAGCGACCAGTCGAGCCAACCGGTGGGGTTGTCCTGACAGTAGGCGTTGTTGTTGCCGTGCTGGGTGCGGCCCATCTCGTCGCCGGCCACCAGCATCGGCACGCCGGTCGACAGCAGCAGGGTGGTCAGGAAGTTCCGCAGCTGGCGGTGGCGCAGCGCGGTGACCTCGGGGTCGTCGGTCTCGCCCTCGGCGCCGCAGTTCCAGGACCGGTTGTCGTTGGTGCCGTCCCGGTTGTTCTCGCCGTTGTCGCCGTTGCGTTTGTGCTCGTAGGTGACCAGGTCGCGCAGGGTGAAGCCGTCGTGCGCGGTGATGAAGTTGACCGATGCGTACGGGCGGCGGCCGCCCCAGGCGTAGAGGTCGCTGGAGCCGGAGAGCCGGTACCCCAGGTCGCGCACGTCGTGCTGGGCGCCGCGCCAGAAGTCGCGGACGGTGTCGCGGTAGCGGTCGTTCCACTCCGTCCACAGGGGTGGGAAGGCGCCCACCTGATAGCCGCCGGAGCCGACGTCCCACGGCTCGGCGATCAGCTTGACCCGGCGCAGCACGGGGTCCTGGGCGATCACGGCGAGGAACGGGGAGAGCATGTCGACGTCGTGCATCGAACGGGCCAGCGCCGCCGCGAGGTCGAAGCGGAAGCCGTCCACGCCCATCTCGGTGACCCAGTAGCGCAGGGAGTCCGTGATCAGCCGCAGCACGTGCGGCTGGACGACGTGCAGGGTGTTGCCGCAGCCGGTGTAGTCGGCGTAGCGGCGGGCGTCGCCGGCCAGCCGGTAGTAGCCGCGGTTGTCGATGCCCCGCAGGGACAGCGTCGGGCCCAGCTCGCCGGCCTCCGCGGTGTGGTTGTAGACCACGTCGAGGATCACCTCGATGCCCGCGTCGTGCAGCGCCCGCACCATCCGCTTGAACTCGCCGACCTGCTGGCCGCGGGTCCCGGTGGCGGCGTAGCCCGCGTGCGGCGCGAAATAGCCGATGGAGTTGTAGCCCCAGTAGTTGCGCAGCCCCCGGCGCACCAGGTGGTCCTCGTGGGCGAACTGGTGGACCGGCAGCAGCTCGACGGCCGTGACGCCGAGCCGGACCAGGTGGTCCAGCGCGGCGGGGTGCGCCAGTCCCGCGTACGTGCCGCGCAGCCGCTCCGGAATGCCGGGGTGACGCATCGTGAAACCGCGGACGTGCAGCTCGTAGAGGACCGAATCCGGCCAGGGGGTCTTCGGGCGGCGGTCGTCCCGCCACTCGTCGTCGCCCTCCTCACCGGCGTCCCCGCCGACCACGACGCCCTTGGGGACGAATGGGGCGGAGTCCCGGTTGTCGCGGACCGTGTCGGCGAGGTGCTGGTCCGGCCAGTCGCGGACGTGCCCGTAGAGCTGGGCGGGCAGCGCGCCCCCGGGGCCGGCCGGCTCCGTACGGTGGCCGAAGTCGCCGTCGACGGCCCTGGCGTACGGGTCGAGCAGCAGCTTCGCCGGGTTCCAGCGGGCGCCGGACCAGGGGTCCCAGCGGCCGTGCACCCGGTAGCCGTACCGCTGGCCGGGGTGTACACCGGGGAGGAAGCCGTGCCAGATCTCGTGGGTCAGTTCGGTCAGCGGATGGCGGGTCTCCTGCTCCGCCTCGTCGAACAGGCACAGCTCCACGGCCTCGGCGCCGCCGGCCCACAGGGCGAAGTTGGTGCCGGCGACCCCGTCGGGGCCGGTGCGGTGGCGCGCCCCCAGGGGAGTGGGGGCGCCGGGGCGGATGTCCGCGGGCGGGGCGAGGGGTTCGTCCGCCACCGCCTCTTGTTCGGGTGCGCTCGACACGTGCCGGCCTCCTGCGGCTCATGGCTCGGTCGGGCGGTGCCCCCGCACGGAGTCCCGGCCGTGCGTACGTCCCGCCCTCCCGGTTGTTCTTCCCGCAACCGGCCGTTGCCGCACGTTTCCGCGCGCGGGGGCTCGGCACGCCGTCCCGGAGCCCCTCCGGGACGGGACAAACGGATGGATCCGCACGCGACATACCCCCGTCACTCCCCACCATCCCGCACACTTCGGTATATGACCGGCCATCAGCAGGAACGTGCAGGGGGACGAGCGAAGAACCACCGGGACGTCCGTGTCCGCGTCGCCCGCGCCGTCGTGGCCTGGCTCGCCGGGACGGTGGCACTGGCCGGCTGCGGGGACACCGAGGCGCTCATCGGCGACGCCCCGCGCTCCCCGGAGGAGGCGATCAGGATCGTCCCGGAGAACGGCGCGCGCGGCGTACGGGCCAACGGGCGGTTCGAGGTCCGGGTGCCGGAGGGCCGGCTGGAGCGGGTGCACGTCACCCGCACCCAAGGAGCCGGCCGGCAGCTGGTGGTCGGCCGGATCTCACCGGACGGCATGGTCTGGCGCCCGGCCACCGGCCCCTTGCGGCCCGGCACGACGTACACCGTCGACGCCGTGGCGCTGGACGGCGCCGGACACCGGGCCGCCCGCCGCACCACCTTCACCACCGCCCCGCCGGTCCACCACGTCACCGGCTCGTTCTCACCGCAGGGCGATGCCACGGTCGGCACCGGCCTGATCTTCTCGATGGTCTTCAACCGCCCGATCGCCGACCGCGCGGCCGTCGAGCGCGCCGTCCGGGTGAGCGCCCGGCCCCGCGTCGAGGTCGCCGCCCACTGGTTCGGCCGCCGCCGCCTCGACTTCCGCCCCCGCGACCGCTGGCGGCCGGGCACCAGGATCACCGTGGAGCTCCGGCTGCGCGGCGTGAAGGCCGCCCCCGGCGCCTACGGGACGCAGCGCCGGACCGTGCACTACCGGGTGGGCCGGGACCAGGTCAGCTTCATCGATGCCGCGCGGCACACCATGACGGTGCGGCGCGGCGGACGGACCGTCGCGGTGCTGCCGGTCACCGCGGGCGACGCCGAGAACCCCACGTACAACGGGCGGATGGTCATCCTGGAGCGGCATTCGCTGACGCGGATGGACGGCGGCACGGTCGGCTTCGGCGGCGAGTACGACATCCCCGACGTGCCGCACGCGATGCGCCTCACCAGGTCCGGGACCTTTCTGCACGGCAACTACTGGGCGCGGCCCGAGGTCTTCGGCGGCCTCAACACCAGCCATGGCTGCGTCGGCCTCAAGGACATCAAGGGCGGTGGCCCGCACACCCCGGCGGGCTGGTTCTTCGCCCAGTCGATCGTCGGCGACACCGTGATCGTCCAGAACTCCCCGGAGCGGCTGGTCGCACCGGACAACGGCCTGGGCGGCTGGAACCTGTCCTGGGAGCAGTGGCGGTCCGGCTCCGCGCTGCACTGACCGGCGCCGACGGTGAAGGCCGCCCGCGCCGGAGCCGCTCCGGCGGGCGTGCCCGGCCCTCCGCTCCCGTTCACCCCCGCACTTGGGACTAAACGGTGACATCCGCGGGGAGTTCACATGTCAGTGCGGTGTGGTTATCTAACGCCAGGCGCGCGGCCCTTTCGCGTCCGCGCGCGGGGGAGTGCGGGCCGTACGAGGGGAAATGGGGCCAGTGGTGAACGTCCAGCCGAATCCGGGGGTGCCGGCGCGCCGGCGCCGGGGGCCGCGCGGGGGCCGCGCACCGCTCGCGTTGCTGCTCGGCGCGACGCTGATGCTGGTGAGCGCGTGCGGCGGCGACGACGGGGACGGTGCCGACGGGAAGGCGGCCGGCAAGGCCGGCGGCGCCAAGGCCGCCTCGCAGGCCGCCGTGACGATAGCCCCCAAGGACGGCGCGGACGGCGTGGCCACCAGCGGCGCGCTGAAGGTGACCGCCCGGAAGGGACGGCTCAAGACCGTCAAGGTCACCGACGGCAAGGGCAATGCGGTCGACGGGAAGATATCCGGCGACGGCGCGCTGTGGCAGCCGAGCGGCCATCTGGGCGCCTCGACGAAGTACACCGTCGACGCGGTCGCGGTGGACGGCCGGGGCCGGGCGGCCGCCGAGCACGCGACGTTCACCACGCTCGTCCCGAAGAACACCTTCATCGGCCAGTACAGCCCGGAGAACGGCCAGCAGGTCGGCGTAGGGATGCCGGTCTCGCTCCGCTTCACCCGCGGCATCACCCACCCCAAGGCGGTGGCGGACGCCATCAAGGTGACCGCCAGCCCGTCGGTCCCGATCGAGAGCCACTGGTTCGGCAACGACCGGCTGGACTTCCGCCCCGAGAAGTACTGGGCGCCCGGCACCAAGGTCACCCTCAAGCTCGACCTCGACGGCGTCGAGGGCCGCCCCGGCGTCTACGGCACCCAGGCCAAGCAGGTCTCCTTCACCGTCGGCCGCAGCCAGGTCAGCACGGTCGACGCGGAGAAGAAGACGATGACCGTGGTCCGCGACGGCAAGAAGATCAAGACCGTCCCGATCACCGCCGGCGCGCCGGGCACCGAGACGTACAACGGCACGATGGTGATCAGCGAGAAGCACCTGGTGACGCGGATGAACGGCGACACCGTCGGCTTCGGCGGCGAGTACGACATCAAGGACGTCCCGCACGCCATGCGGCTGAGCAATTCCGGGACGTTCATCCACGGCAACTACTGGTCGGGCGGGCCGACGTTCGGCACCCGCAACGCCAGCCACGGCTGTGTCGGCCTGTTCGACCAGCGTGGCGGCGGCGACGGCTCCACCCCGGCGGCGTGGTTCTTCCGGAACTCCCTCGTCGGCGATGTCGTCATCGTCAAGAACTCGCACGACGAAACGATCCAGCCGGACAACGGCTTCAGCGACTGGAACCTCTCCTGGGAGAAGTGGAAGGCCGGTCGGTAGGTCCCTCCCGGAGAGCCGAGAGGCACTGTGACGGACCGCACCGGTCCGCCCGCCGTTAACGCGTACTAACCTTCCGGCATGACTGTGAATCTTGAGGTCACCGAGGGCGTCGGCACCATCCGCCTGGACCGCCCGCCGATGAACGCACTGGACATCGCCACCCAGGACCGGCTGCGCGAGCTGGCCGAGGAGATCACCCGCCGCGACGATGTCCGGGCGGTCGTCGTCTGGGGCGGCGAGAAGGTCTTCGCGGCCGGCGCGGACATCAAGGAGATGCAGGTCATGGACCACGCGGCGATGGTCGTGCGGTCCAAGGCGCTGCAGGACGCGTTCACCGCCGTGGCCCGGATCCCCAAGCCGGTGGTCGCCGCGGTCACCGGCTACGCCCTCGGCGGCGGCTGCGAGTTGGCGCTCTGCGCCGACTTCCGGATCGCCGCCGACAACGCCAAGCTCGGCCAGCCGGAGATCCTGCTCGGCCTGATCCCGGGGGCCGGCGGCACCCAGCGGCTGGCGCGGCTGGTGGGCCCGTCCAAGGCCAAGGACCTGATCTTCACCGGCCGTCAGGTGAAGGCCGAGGAGGCGCTCGCCATCGGACTGGTCGACCGGGTGGTCCCGGCCGCCGAGGTCTACGAGCAGGCGCACGCCTGGGCGGCGCGGCTGGCGGCCGGACCGGCGCTGGCGCTGCGGGCCGCGAAGGAATCCGTCGACGCCGGACTGGAGACCGACATCGACACCGGGCTGACGGTCGAACGCAACTGGTTCGCCGGGCTGTTCGCGACCGAGGACCGGGAGATCGGGATGCGCAGCTTCGTCGAGGAGGGCCCCGGCAAGGCCAAGTTCCTCTGATACGCCCGTTGTTGGCGGGGCGCCTGAGGTTTGGCCGGGACCCGATGCCTCGTGTGGGCGAATCGCTGAAAACTTAACTGCCGCTTAAAACAGCCCTGTTGACGCACCGGATCGATCATTCGTATGTCCGGTGTCGCCGCAGGTCAGCGGCAAGGTTCCGAGATCTCGGATGCCACTGGCATATGTCTCCGTCGGGGGCAGGAACCGTCGATTCCGGGCAACGGATTCCGTCGGTTCCGCCCCCGCGACCGCCGAGTAACAGCCATGATGGGGGGCATGGCGGGCCTCGAAGGAATGGAGCAGCCGCGGCCGCGGAGCGATGCGGCCGCCGCGCGATGGGGCATCCCGGGTGCGGACCGGACCCCGGCGCCGGCTCCCGGCAGACCGGTTTCGGTGTCCGTCGACCTGGTGGCCGAGCCGACCCTCGGCGAGGTCCGGCTGCCCTCCCGTCCGCAGTCCGCCGGTATCGCCCGCCGGCTGACCGCCGCCGTCCTCCTGAAGCAGTGGTCCCTGACGCCCCAGCTCGCCGAGCAGGCCGTGCTGCTGGTCTCCGAACTCGTCGGCAACGCCGTACGGCACACCGGCGCCCGGACCCTGGCGCTGCGGATGCTGCGCCGCCGTGGCTGGATCCGCATCGAGGTACGCGATCCGTCCCGCGGGCTGCCCTGCCTCATGCCCGTCCATGACCTGGACATCAGCGGCCGGGGGCTCTTCCTCGTCGACACGCTCTCCGACCGGTGGGGCGTGGACCTGCTGCCGCGCGGCAAGACCACCTGGTTCGAGATGCGGGTCGGCGACCGCTGAACGCCCCCTCCGGCCGGTGCTCCGGTCGCGCGGTGGCGGTCCGTAGGATGGGCTGTTCCTGCGCGCGACGGGTACGGAGAGGAGGGACATGCACCAGCTGCGGCGATCGGCCCTCACGGTGCTGCTGCTCCTCCTCGCGGTGACCTTCGGTCCGCTGCTGTGCCGGACCGGCCTCGAAGCGGTGCCCCCGGCCGGCCGTACGGCAGCGTCGGCGGCCGTGGCGAAGGCCGTGCCCGCGACCGACGGGCGGCCCACCGCGAAGCCGGCGGCCGTCCCGCTGACCGTCCCGCCGACCGCCGCCGACCCGGCGAAGCGGTGCTCCAACCGGCATGCGCCCGGCCCCGACGAGTCCGCGCCGCTGCCCGTCCCGCACCGCGGTGAGCCGCTGGCCCCCGCGCCGACCGCCGGACCCGGGCCGCTCGCCGCCGACGCGCCCGCACAGTTCGCGCTGGCCCGTCCGCCGACGGACCACGCCCCCGCCAACGACCCCACCGCGCTCCTGCCCGTACTGCGGATATAGGCCGCCGGCCACACCACCCGGCCGATTTCCCTCTTTCGTACGTCAGGAGCTTCCGCATGCCCGCAAACGCTTCCCGCACCCGCAAACTGGCCGCCCTCGGCGCGGTCCTGGCCCTCGTCGTGGCGTTGGTCGCCATCGGTGTCGCCGTCGGCAAGGCCGTCGAGGGCGACCGCGACCCCTACCGCGGCGACGCACCCGAGGCGGCCGCCTCCACCCGGCCCGAGGAGGACCCCGCCCAGCTGAAGATGTTCGACGACCTCGCCCGCAAGACGAGCCGGCGCACGGCCGGCGACCCGCTGGCCGTCGGCAAGAAGGACGCCCCGGTCGTCCTGGTCGAATACGCCGACTACCAGTGCTCGTTCTGCGGCCGCTTCACCCGCGAGACCCAGCCCGAACTGATCAAGAAGTACGTCGACGCCGGCACCCTGCGCATCGAATTCCGCAACTTCACGGTCTTCGGCGCCGACTCCGAGCGGGCCGCCCGCGCCTCCTGGGCGGCCGGCCGGCAGGGCAAGTTCTGGCAGCTGCACGACCTGCTGTACGCCAAGACCCGCAAGGGCGCGGCGCTGGCCGAGGACAAGCTCGTCGAGCTGGCCGAGGAGAGCGGGGTGCCGGACCTCGACGCGTTCCGCAGCGACCTGAAGAGCGCGGACGCCCGGCGGGCGCTGAAGAAGGACCAGGACGAGGGCTACCAGCTCGGAGTGCAGTCCACGCCGTCCTTCCTGATCAACGGCCGGCCGGTGGCCGGGGCCCAGCCCACCGAGGTCTTCGCGCAGGCGATCGAGGACGCCGCGGCGCGGGCCCACAAGGGCGGTGCGGGGGCCGGGAAGTGACCGACATCGGCTACCTCGCGGCCTTCCTCGGCGGGGTGCTGGCGCTGATCAGCCCCTGCAGCGCACTGCTGCTGCCGGCGTTCTTCGCCTACTCGCTCACCGGCACCGGCCGGCTGCTGGCCCGCACCGGGGTCTTCTACCTGGGGCTGGCCACCACGCTCGTACCGCTCGGCGCGGCGAGCACGGCGGCCAGCCGGCTGTTCAACGGCCACCGCGACCTGCTCATCACCCTCGGCGGCTGGACGGTCATCGCGATGGGGCTCGCCCAGATCCTCGGCCTGGGCTTCGCCTCCCGGCGCGCGCAGGCCGCGGCGGCCCGGATCACCCCGCGGTCGGCGGTCACCACCTTCCTCCTCGGCTGCGTCTACGGCCTGGCCGGCTTCTGCGCCGGCCCGATCCTCGGCGCGGTGCTGACCGTGACGGCGGTCAGCGGCTCACCGGTGTACGGCGCCTCGATGCTGGCCGTCTACGCCCTGGGCATGGCACTGCCGCTGTTCGTGCTGGCGCTGTTCTGGGACCGCTTCCGGCTGGGGTCCCGCGGCTGGCTGCGCGGCCGGGAGCTCACCCTGGGGCGGCTGCGGCTGCACACCACCTCGGTGGTGTCCGGGGTGTTCTTCCTCGGCATCGGCGTGCTTTTCCTGTGCTTCAACGGGACCAGCGGGCTGCCCGGCATCCTCGACGCCGACGCCGAATTCCGGGTCGAGGAATGGGCGACCCGGCTCGGGAACGGCGTACCGGACTACGTCCTGATCGCCGTGGCCGCACTGGTCGTCGCCGGGGTGCTGGGACGCATCGCCCTCCGGCCGGAGAAGCGGCCGGAGGACGGGGGCGGCGAAGCGCCGCCCCCGGGCCGGTAGCCGGTACGTGCCGCGTCCGCCCCCGGGCGTCAGGCGCTCAGGGGGCGGCGCCAGCGGGGGTGGGGGCGGGCGAACCGGCGTATGTGCGGGTGGTGCGCATCCGCCCGGCGCCGGCGGTCGTTGCAGAGCAGGCACTTGCCGTAGCCCGGCGGGAGGGGGTCCTCCGGATCGCCGTACAGGGGGTCGACCGCGCCGTGCGGATGCAGGGCGCAGCCGGTCGGGCCGGTCTCGGCGCCCAGCGAGCTGGCGGCGGTCAGCGCCTGCCGGAGGACGTCGACGAGTTGGTCCGCGTCGTGCCGGTTGGGCGCGGACTGGAGGGCGGTGGTCAGGTCGGAGGCGGTGGTCAGCGCGGTCTGGAGTTCGCGCAGGTGTGCGTAACCCATGCCTTGGAGCGTAGGCGGACCCACTGACAGTTGATCTTCCGATCGCACTTCGCGGCTTCCCATGCCCGCATTCATGCCCGCCCACGCCCACGATTTAGCACCGGAAGAGTGACCGTCCCCTTGCGGGCGCATGACGGGCGGGGTATGGCGCCGGCGGCCGGGCCGGCCGCCGGCCTCCCGGCTACGGCGCCACCGGCAGTGCCCGCTTGTGGGCCGTGAAGCGGTAGCGGCGGGTGATGGCCTCGAAGGCGGGGGTCGGGACCGGGTTGCCTTCGAGGAAGTCGTCGATCTGGTCGTAGCTCACGCCGAGCGCGTCCTCGTCCGGCTTGCCCGGGTCGAGGGTCTCCAGGTCGGCGGTCGGCACCTTCGTGACGAGCTCCTGCGGGGCGCCCAGGGCCGCCGCCACCGCGCGCACCCGGCGCTTGGTGAGACCGGTCAGCGGCACGACGTCGGCCGCGCCGTCGCCGAACTTGGTGAAGAAGCCGGAGACCGCCTCGGCCGCGTGGTCGGTGCCCACGACCAGTCCGTCGTGCGCCCCCGCGACCGCGTACTGCGCGATCATGCGCTGCCGGGCCTTGATGTTGCCGTGCACGAAGTCCTGGTGGTGCGCGTCGCGGAAGACCAGCCCGCCGTCCACCGCGGCCTGCAGCGCCGCGTCGCTCGCCGGGCGGACGTCGACGGTCAGCTCCCGGTCGGCGCGGATGAACTCCAGCGCGCGCTGGGCGTCCTTCTCGTCCGCCTGGACGCCGTAGGGCAGCCGCATCGCGTAGAACGTCGCCTCGTAGCCGTTGGCCCGGGCCCGCTCCACGGCGAGCTGGCACAGCCGCCCGGTGGTGGTCGAGTCGACGCCGCCGCTGATCCCCAGGACCAGCGAGCGCAGGCCCGAGGAGGTCAGCTGCTCCGTGAGGAAGGCCACCCGGCGCTCGATCTCCTGCTCGGCGTCGAAGGACGCGGTTACCTGGAGATCCCGGGCGATCTCCTGCTGCAGGGCCATGGACGCCGGGTCGGTCACGGCTGCTCCTTTTCCGCTCGGGTTCGTTTCCGGTACGGGCTCGCGGGCGTTTTCGGTGCGAGATCCCGTTCGGGGAATGTGGTCCTGGTCACGCACCGCGCGCCCCGGTCACCGGTTGTCGCCTTTCCGCCTACGAAGCGTTGCGCGAGGTCGCGTTCTGCTGGTCGCCGGCATACGGACGGTGGCCGTGAGCGCGCTTTCGCGTGCCGTAGGAAACTTTATGCCGGGTGCGCCCACTTCTTCAGAGCGGTCCGGCTGGAAAAGTTCGCGACGTCCTTGTCCAGCGGCTGGTCGGTGTACTGGTGGATGCGCCACTTCGCCTTGATCCGCGGATGACCGGCGGCGACGTAATCGGCGATCCACAGGCCGTCGGCCACGTAGGACGTGGTGTCGTGGTGGAGCCAGAAATCGCGGTTGCAGTAGAGCATCACCCGGTGCTTGGGGCGGAGCTTCTTCACCTCGACCAGGAACTGGTCCTTCTGCGCGTTGCTGGCGGCCGTCCCGTCGCCGGTGCGCTCCCAGTCGCAGGCCAGGATGTCGCCCGGGACCGAGGCGCACTTCTCCACGAAATACCGCGCCTGGGCGGAGATGTGGCCCGGCCACAGGAAGTGGTAGAAACCCACCACGCAGCCCGCTTTACGGGCCTTCGCGGCCTGGGAGTTCTGGTGCGGATTGATGTAGGAGCGGCCTTCGGTCGCCTTGACGAAAACGAAGTCCAGCCCCTCGACGGAATATGAGGTGTTGTAGGAGCTGACATCGACACCGTGCAGCATGAGTGGCCTCCTGCCGATCGGACCTGCGATTCGAAGCGCCAACTGCTCGACACGTCAACTGCCTTGCCACGAGTGCCGTGCTGTGCCGTGCGTGTTCCGTGCCCGCCGGGCCGTGCCGTCCCCGTGCCGTGCCCGTTCGGCGTCCGTGCGCGCCCCGCGTCCTCGGTCTGCCCTTTCCCTGAGTCTTCCCGTTCCTGACCGGACGTACGTTCCCCACGGCCCGCCAGTTCACCGGCAGGTGGAGGATGTTGTCCCGGTGAGCGGGTGCGGGAGGAGACGGCCCGTCAGCGGCGCAGTGCGCGGCGCAGGACGGCGCGGGCCCGGCGCCGGACGCGGCCGACAGTGCGGTGCACCGCGCGGCGGGTCCGGGTGGCGCGCAGCTCCTGGAAGAGGAGTTGGTAGCGCTCGGCGATCGGCTCGGGGTCGTAACGGCGGGCGCTCTCCCGCGCGGCCTCGGCCATCGTCCGGCGGCGCACGGGGTCCTCGATGAGGCCGAGCAGCCCGGTGGCGAGCGCCCGGCCGTCGCCGGGCGGCACCAGCAGGCCGTCGGTGCCGTCGTCGATGATCTCGGCCGGCCCCAGCGGGCAGTTGGTGCTGACGACCGGCACACCGCAGCGCATCGCCTCGACGAGGGTCATGCCGAACGACTCGGCGTCCGAGGCGGAGGCCACGATCGACGCCTTGGCGAACTCCGCCTCGATCGGCGAGCGCGGCCCGGTCAGTTCGGCGCGTCCGGTCAGCCCGAGCCCGTCGATCAGGCCCTGGAGCCGGTCGCGTTCGGCACCGCCGCCGTGTATCCGCAGCCGCCAGTCGGGGTGCTTGGCGGAGACCGCGGAGAACGCCTCGATCAGCAGGTCGAAGCGCTTGCCGCGGACCAGCCGGCCGGCCGCCGCGACCACCTTCGCGGTGCCGTCGGAGGGTGCGACGGGCGGTGCGGGCACGATGTTGGGCACCGCCAGGACCCGTACGCCGGGCAGCGGCATCCGGGTGCGGTAGACCGCGGCGTCCGCCTCGGTGGTGGTGACCAGCGCGTCCAAGTGCCGGTAGTGCCGGGCGAGTTCGGCGCGCAGACGCTTGCCGTGCGCGTCGTGGCGCAGGTGCTCCTGGGCGATCCGCAGCGCGCGGCGGGGGCCGAAACGGGCCAGGTAGACGTTGATGCCGGGGCGAGTGCCGATCAGGACGTCGGCGTCGGTGCCGCGCAGGAACTCCGCGGCGCGGACGTCGACCAGCCGGCTGTACTGGTGGTGCCGCTTCTCGGCGAGCGGGAAGTCCTGGGCGGGCTCGCCGAACCGCGGGTCCGCCATGTCGTCGCTGCCCACCCGGGTGTCCACCAGGGGCACCAGCCGCACGCGGGGGTCGAGGGTGAACCGGGGGACCTCGCGGTGGCGCAGCATCGAGACGATCTCGACCTCGTCGACGCCGGGCCGGCCGGCGAGCGCGGCGGCGAGGTTGAAGGTGGTGCGGATGGTGCCGCCGATGGCGTACGCGTTGTGCAGCAGGAGGGTGATCTTCATCCGGAGTGGTGTCTTCCCGAGGTCTGCCCCGTCGTGGGGCCGGCGGGTCGCGCACCGCGGCCGACCCGCCGTGCCGGCCCGTCCGGCACGGGGGCCACCGTGTCGGCAAGGGGTAAGCCGACTGCGTGGCGGGGGTGAGAGGCCGGTAAGAACCGTGGGTGAGAGCCGGGTAAGAAAGCCGCCGCCGGGCCGGCCGCCCGCCGCCGCCCCGCAGTGACCTTGGCAGACTTGCCGGGTGACCCATTCCGTACTGCTCGCCGAGGACGACCGCCCCATCCGCACCGCCCTGGAGCGTGCCCTGACCCTGGAGGGCTACCGGGTCACCGCGGTCGCCGACGGCATCCAGGCGCTGGCCGCCGCGCACCGCGAGCGGCCGGACGTGATCCTGCTGGACGTGATGATGCCGGGCATCGACGGGCTGCAGGTGTGCCAGGTGCTGCGGGCCGAGCAGGACCGCACCCCGATCCTGATGCTGACCGCCCGGGTCGAGACCGCGGACCGGATCGCCGGCCTGGACGCCGGCGCGGACGACTACGTGGTCAAGCCGTTCGAGGTCGAGGAGGTCTTCGCCCGGCTGCGGGCGCTGCTGCGGCGGACCACGGAGGGCGCGGCCGGGACCGCAGCGGGTGGCGCTCCCGCGGCGGCTTCCGGGCCGGGCGGTGAGGAGGCGGCCGGCGGGTACGACGTCCGGGCGGTGGACAGCGGGGTCGTCGAGGCGGCGGACCTGCGGATCGACGGGCCCTCGCGGCGCGCCTGGCGCGGGGACCGCGAGCTGGAGCTGACCCGGACCGAGTTCGAGCTGCTGGAGCTGCTCGCCCGGAACGCCGGGATCGTCCTGGACCACTCGACGATCTACGACCGGATCTGGGGCTACGACTTCGGGCCCGGTTCCAAGAACCTCGCGGTGTACGTCGGCTACCTGCGGCGCAAGGTCGACGTCCCGGGCAGCCGCCCGCTGATCCACACGGTGCGGGGCGTCGGCTACGTCCTGCGGGAGGACTGAGGTGCCCGGCCGGCTGCGGGCCTGGTTCCGGTCCCGGGCCGGCGCCTGGCGGGACCACGGGCGGGCCGCCTGGCTGCGCACCCGCCGGCCGGCCAGCCTGCGGACCGCCTTCGCGGTGGCGTTCGCCGCCGGTGCTGCCGCGGTCACCGTGCTCGTGGGGTTCCTCAGCTACGACGCGGCGGCCCGGCTGGTGCGGGTCGACGAGAGGTCGGTGTTCTCCGAGGTCGTCCGGGACCTGCGCACCCAGGTGCAGGAGAAGCAGTTCGGGCCGGCCGATTACGCGGCCTCCGACCCCGACCACGACGGGCCGCGCGACGACCTGACCCGGCCGACCCGCACCGACGTGCAGATCCTGGGCGCCGGCGGCCGGATCGTGGAGCTGGGGCGCCCGGCCCTGCCGGCCGGTGCCGCCGAGCGGCGGATCGCCACCGACCCGCAGGCCGGCCGGCACGCGGAGCGGGAGGCGGAGCTCGGCGACGACGAGTACCACGTCGCGACCGTCGCGCTCGGCGGCGGCCGCGGGGCGGTGCAGGTCGCCCAGAAGTTCAGCGAGACCGAGGATCTGCTGTCGGCGCTGCAGCAGCGCACCATCCTGCTGGCGGCGGTGGTCATCGCGCTGGCCGGCACGGTCGGCTGGTGGCTGGCGCGCCGGATCACCGGCCGGCTGGTGCGGCTGACGTCGGTCGCGGAGAGCGTCGCCGAGCACGGGCGGCTGGACGTGCCGGTGCCGGTGGCCGGCCGGGACGAGGTGGCCCGGCTGGGGCGGGCCTTCGACGACATGCTGGGGCGGCTGGCCAGCGCTGTCCAGGACCAGCAGCGCCTCGTCCAGGACGCCGGGCACGAGCTGCGCACCCCGCTGACCTCGCTGCGGACCAACATCTCGTTGCTGAAGCGCTTCGACGACCTGCCGCCGGACGCCCGCGAGGAGCTGCTCGCCGATCTGGCGGGCGAGGCCCGGGAGCTCAGCGATCTGGTCAACGAGCTGGTCGGGCTGGCGGCCGGGCAGCGCGACGACGACCCGTTGTCGCAGGTGAACCTGGCGGAGGTCGCGGAGAAGGCCGCCGCCTCCGCCCGTCGCCGCACCGGCCGCGAGATCACCGTACGCACCCTCCGCCCGGCCGTGGCCTGGGGACGGCCGGCCGCGCTGAACCGGGCGATCGGCAATCTCCTGGAGAACGCCGCCAAGTTCGACGCGGGCGGCACCGAACCGATCGAGGTGCGGGTCACCGGCGCCCGGATCGAGGTCCTCGACCGGGGCCCGGGGATCGCCGAGGCCGACCTCACCCGGGTCTTCGACCGCTTCTACCGCTCGGCGGCCGCCCGCGGCCTGCCCGGCTCGGGCCTCGGCCTCGCCATCGTCCGGGAGATCGCCACCGCCCACGGCGGCCATGCCTTCGCCGCCGCCCGCCCCGGCGGCGGAGCCGTCCTGGGCTTCACGGTCGGGCGGGGCTACGCGCACTGAGCGAGCGGGCCGGTCCCCATCCCCATCCCTCAGCCCCTCGTCCCTCAGCCCCCACCCCTCAGCGGGTCTCGCCCTGGGCCACCTCCACCGACGCGTGGAGGTCCGCCGCGGCGTCCAGGGCGGCGGCCGCGGAGAACGTGACGCAGGTGAGCAGGGCCGCGGCGACCAGCCGGCGGCTGCGAAGGCCGGTGGGTATCCGGGGGCGGCCGGCCGACGCCTGGGAGCCGAGCAGCGCGGCGACCCGGCGCGGCACCGGGCCGGTGGTCGCCGCGAGGACCGTACGGGGACGGTGCGGCGCCGGGGCGTGGGGGCCGGCGGCCAGGGCGGCACGGCCGATGGCGCGGGCGGTGACCCGGCGGTCGCCGACCCGGGCGGCGGCCGCTTCGTCCGCCCAGCGCTCCAAGGCGTACGCCAGCGGCGCGCGCAGCCCGCGGAGCAGCGGATGGCAGACCTCGGCGAGCGCGGCGGTCAGCAGGAAGAGGTGGTGCCGGGCGGCGAGATGGGCGCGCTCGTGGGCGAACAGCGCCTCGCGCTCGGCGGCGGACAGTGCCCGCAGCATCCCGGCGGTGACCACCACCCGGCCCGGCCGCCCGGGCAGGGCGTACGCATCGGGCGCGGCGTCGGGCAGCACGCACAGGTCGCCGGAGACCGGGTGTGGTGCGGTGGCGCGCCGGGCCGCGCGCAGCTCGGTGCGGTGCCGGCGGGCGCGGTGCACGGCGGCGAGGGCGCAGGCGGCGAGCGAGAGGCCGGCGGCCCCGGCGGCGGGGAGCATGACGGCCGGATCGCCGTCGGCAAGTGGGAGGGAGAGATGACCGAGGGCGGCGACCGGGGGCAGCCGCAGCGCCCCGGCGGCCACCAGCAGGCCGAGCGCGGCGGTCGTGCACCCGGCGAGCAGGGCGGCGCAGCCGGTCAGCAGCCAGGCCGCGGCGCGCGGCGGCAGCGACTCGGCCAGCCGGCGGGCGGCGGGCACCGCGAGCAGCGGCATCAGCAGCGGGATCCAGACGGCGACGATCACGGGGCGGCCCCCGGGGCGGGCGGCCGGCCGGTCCCCGGTGCCCCCTGCGGGCCGTCCGCGGCGCCCTCCAGCAGGGAGCGCAGCAACTGCTCGTCCTCGCGGGTGAGTTGGGAGACGAAGCGGGTGAGCGCGGTGCCGCGGTCGTGCTGTTTGTCGAGCTCGCTGCGCATCCGCCGGGCGGTCAGCCCCGCGGAGTCCTGTATCGGGGAGTACGCGAAGCCGCGGCCGGCCCGGGAGCGGGACACCGCGCCCTTGTCGTGCAGCCGGGACAGGATCGTCGTCACGGTCGTACGGGCCAGCCGGCCGCCGAGGGCGCTCTGCACCTCGGCCGGGCTGAGCGGCCCCTCGGCCGCCCAGAGCGCGGCGAGGACGCTCGCCTCCAGCTCGCCGGAGGGGCGCCGCTGCACGGGTGGTGTCTCCGACATGGAACGCCCTTCACCTGCTCGTCGTCTACAGTTCCGTAGACCGTCTACGTGACTGTAGTCGGTCGGGCCGGTCGCGCGGCAGGCCCGCAACCCATTATGTAAGGGGCCACCGACATGGCCGTAGCCGCTGCGTTTGCGCAGGTGGCAGCCGATGCGAGCGGCATGGGCCAGGCCGTCGACGTGCTCGACGCCGGCTCGCTGCTCGCCGCGTTCGGAGCGCTCGGCGTCGCCGTCGTCCTGTTCGCCGAGACCGGACTGCTCGTCGGGTTCTTCCTGCCCGGCGACTCCCTGCTCTTCACCGCCGGACTGCTCTGCGCACCGGGCGCCGGCGGCGCCGTGCACCTCGCCCTGCCCCAGGTGCTGCTCGCCGCCGCGGCGGGCACGCTCGCCGGATCCCAGACCGGCTACTGGCTCGGCCGGCGCGGCGGCCGCGCCCTGCTGGCCCGCAGCCGCGCCCGCAAGCTGCACGAGGGCGCCGCCCGCGCCGAGGCATACCTCGCCCGCTACGGCCACGCCAAGGCCCTCGTCCTCGCCCGCTTCGTGCCGATCGTGCGCACCGTGCTGAACCCGCTGGCCGGGGCCCTTCGGGTGCCCGCCCGCACCTTCACCCTCTGGCAGATCACCGGCGGAGTGCTCTGGACGCTCGGCCTCACCCTCGCCGGCTACGCACTGGGCTCGTCCGTGCCCAACGTCGACCGCTATCTGCTGCCGCTGGTGGCCCTCGTGGTGGCGGTGTCGCTGACCCCGCTCGCCCTGGAGGTGCTCCGCGCCCGCCGGCGCCCGGCGACGGCCCACCCGGAGGAGCAGCGCCCATGACCTCCCTCGCCCTCGGCGGAGCCGCGATCGACGGCACCGCCTACACCTGGCTCACCGGTCTCGCGCACCGCGCCCCGCACGGCCTGAACACCGCCGTCGCCGCCTGGAGCGACTACGGCCTGGCGCTCTTCGCCGGGCTGATGCTGCTCGCCTGGTGGCGGGCGCGCCGCCGCGGGCCCGGCGCGATGGCCACGGCCCTGGCCGCCCCCCTGACCGTCGTCCTCGCCTACCTCGCGAACGACCTGGTCAAGAGCCTCTTCGACGAGCAGCGGCCGTGCCGGACGCTGCACACCCTCACCGTCGAGAGCTGCCCGGGGCCCGGCGACTGGTCCTTCCCCAGCAACCACGCCGCCATCGCCGCGGCCGCCGCGGTCGCGCTCCTCCTGTGCGACCGGCGGCTCGGCCGGATCGCCGTCCCGGCCGCCGTCCTGATGGCGGCCTCCCGGGTCTGGATCGGGGCCCACTACCCGCACGACGCCGTCGCCGGCCTGCTCACCGGGGGCCTGCTGGCCTGGGCACTCACCCCGCTCGCCGACCGCGCGGCCCCCGCCGTCGCCCGGATCCGCACGACCCGGTTGCGCCCCCTGGTGGCCGCGCGGTGACCGGGCCGGGAGGAGAGACAGGGACCGGGCCCGGGCCGGACCGGGAGCCGGTGGTGGGCCGGCAACCGCGGCCGGAACTGGGCCCCGGCTCCGTCCCCCGGCCGGGGAACGGCGCGCTCCGCGCCCTGGCCGCGGTCTGTGCGGTGCTCTTCGCCGCCGCCGCGACCACCGTCTCCGTACGGCACGGCACCCCGCTCGCCCCCGAACAGGACACCGTCCACTGGGCCGCCGCCCACCACGGCGAGCCGGTGCGGTCCCTGGCGCGGGCCCTGACCGCCACCGGCACCGGCCTCGTCCCCTACCTGATGGCCGTTCTCGCCGGACTGCTGGCCGGCCGCGGCGCGAGCGGCCGCCTCCGGGCCGTGACCTGCACGGTGGTCGTCCTCGCCGTCGGCCAGGCGGTCCGCTACGGCCTGATGGAACTGCTCGCCCGGGCCCGCCCACCGGCCGTCGACTGGGCCGGGCACGCCACCGGGTACGCCTTCCCCTCCGGCCACGCCACCACCTCCGCGCTCGCGGCCGGCCTGCTCGCCTGGGGCCTCGCGCACCGCTGCGGCCCCGCCGTCGCCCGCACCTGGTGCGCGGTCCTCGCCCTCTGGGCCGCCGGGGTCGGCCTCACCCGGGTCTACCTGGGCGTCCACTGGCTCGGCGACGTCGTCGGCGGCTGGCTCCTGGCCGCCACCTGGCTCACCCTCGCCCTCCTCCTGGAACCGGCCGCCTTCCGCACCCGGGCGCCCCGGGCGCACTCCGGCGCGGCGCAGCCCAGGGGTGGGCATTCCCATGAATAGCTGACGATCCGACCAGGTCTTCCCCAAGGCGGCATGGACGCCGCCCGCGCCGAGCACCACTGTCCTGGGCGCCGGGACCGTACCGATCCCGCCACCGCCCACGGCACGCACCGCCGCACCGCACCGCCAGGGGGAGTTCGCCATGAACCAGCCGTTCGACGCCCGGTCCCCGCACCCGGCAGCCGGCCGGGAGACCGTCGCCGGAGCCCCGCCCGGCCGCTGCCCGGCCGCCGCCGTCAAGGACCCCACCCCGTGCGAGGGACCGCACGACGCCGCCACCATCGTCGACCGCCACGGCCGCGAGGTGGCCGGCTGCGTACACCACTGCGCCCGCCTGCTGGCCGGCCTCGAAGGCGCCCGCGTGCACCCCTTCGTCCCGGCCCGGCACGCCCTGGAGATCTACTCCCGGGCGCGCGAACTCCCGCCCTTCGCCTGGGAGATCGGCAGGTAACCGCGCCCCGGGACCGACGTCTGATCACGGCGCTGAGCTGCTGATTCGACGCTTCGAAACGGTCCTTGCACGAGCCAGGCCCACACCGTCTGCCGCGTGTCAGATCTTGAGGATGCGGACGCTGGGGCCGCAGAGGACCTGGAGGTCCTCGGGGTCAGAGGTCAGGACGGTGACGGGGGCGGGTGAGGCGAGTGCGGTGGCGGCAACGATGGCGTCGAGGGCGTACTTGTGCCCGTGCAGTTCGGCCGAGGCGAGGAGTTTGCTGGCGCGACGGGCGATGGCTTCGGTGGGCGGGACGATGTTCACGCGGGAAACGGCGAAGTCGAAGCGCGCCTGGTCGGTCCTGGGGTCTCGAGCCTCGACGAGAGTTACCGAGCTGACGCTGACGCGGATGTCCTCAGCCTCGGCCGCGGCCAGCCACTCGGTGAGTTCGGGCGTGCGTTGTACGAGTGTGGACAGGCCTTCGCAGTCCAGGACGAGCGTGCCGCTCACGCGGCATCCACCGAGCCTGCCGCGTCGCCGCGCAGAATGGCTCGCTTGGCCTCGACGGCGGCTTGGTCGATGGGACCGTGGTCGGCTTCGGCGTCATCGATGAGTTCGCGCAGTCGGTCGCGTTCCAGTTGGCGTTGGATGAGGGCTTCGACGTAGGCGGAGAGGCCTCGTTTGCCGGTGCGTGCCCTGAGGGCCGCGATGGTGCCCTCGTGGAGGGAGACGGAGACCGGGCGCACAGGGCCTTCACCGGGAGTTGGGGAGGCTGCCATGCGGCAAGTTTAACAAATTTCTTGTTATTGGGTTCGTGTTCCGTCCCGTCCCCGGCTGGTCGGGCGAGGCCGTCGTGGACACGTCTGCCACAGGGAGTCTCGGGCCTTCCGTCGCGTAAGCCGGAAGGCCCTGACAGCGCCCAAAGAAACGAACGCGCTGGTCAGGGCCTACGAGGCCGACACCGTCAGCACTCGATGATGTTGACCGCGAGCCCGCCCCGCGCCGTCTCCTTGTACTTGACGCTCATGTCGGCGCCGGTGTCCTTCATGGTCTTGATGACCTTGTCCAGGGAGACGTGGTGCCGGCCGTCGCCGCGCAGGGCCATGCGGGCGGCGGTGACGGCCTTGACGGCGGCCATGCCGTTGCGCTCGATGCACGGGATCTGGACCAGGCCGCCGACCGGGTCGCAGGTCAGGCCGAGGTTGTGTTCCATGCCGATCTCGGCGGCGTTCTCGACCTGCTCGGGGGAGCCGCCCAGGACCTCGGCCAGACCGCCGGCGGCCATGGAGCAGGCCGAGCCGACCTCGCCCTGGCAGCCGACCTCGGCGCCGGAGATGGAGGCGTTCTCCTTGAAGAGCATGCCGATGGCGCCGGCGGCCAGCAGGAAGCGCACCACACCGTCCTCGTCGGCGCCGGGCACGAAGTTGATGTAGTAGTGCAGTACGGCCGGGATGATGCCGGCGGCACCGTTGGTGGGCGCGGTCACGACCCGGCCGCCGGCGGCGTTCTCCTCGTTGACGGCCATCGCGTAGAGGGTGATCCACTCCATGGCGCGGGTGGTGGCGTCGCCCTCGGCACGCAGCTTGCGGGCCGAGCCGGCCGCCCGCCGGCGGACCTTCAGGCCGCCCGGCAGGATGCCCTCACGGGACATGCCGCGCGTCACGCAGGCCTGCATCACCCGCCAGATCTCCAGCAGGCCCTCGCGGATCTCGTCCTCGGTGCGCCAGGCCTTCTCGTTCTCCAGCATCAGCGCGGAGATGGACAGGCCGGTCTGCTGGGACAGCCGCAGCAGCTCGTCGCCGGTGCGGAAGGGGTACTTCAGGACCGTGTCGTCCGGCACGATCGGGTTCTCGCCGGCCGCCGCCTCCCCGGCCAGCACGGTCTCGTCGACGACGAAGCCGCCGCCCACCGAGTAGTACGTCTTGCTCAGCAGCTCGGTGCCGTCCGCGTCGTGGGCCCGGACCGTCATGCCGTTGGCGTGGTACGGCAGGGTCTTGCGGCGGTGCAGGACCAGGTCCTCGTCGAAGTCGAAGGCGATCTCGTGGGCGCCGAGCAGGCTGATCCGCCCGGACTCCTTGATCGCCGCGACCCGGTCGTCGGCGGTTTCGACGTCGACGGTGCGCGGGGAGTCGCCCTCCAGGCCGAGCAGGACGGCCTTGGGGGTGCCGTGGCCGTGGCCGGTGGCGCCCAGGGAGCCGAAGAGTTCGGCGTGGATGCGGGCCGTCCGGGCGAGCAGACCGTCCTTCTTGAGCCGGCCGGCGAACATCCGGGCGGCGCGCATCGGGCCGACGGTGTGGGAGCTGGAGGGACCTATGCCGATGGAGAAAAGGTCGAAGACGGAGATGGCCACGGGGGCGGACTCCCTTGTCTGCTCGTGGTGGACGGTGGAGCTATCGGACGAAGAGGTACGTTTCTGCGCCGAATGTCGAGCGTAACGCGGACCCGGCGCGGTGCCGTCAGACGGAAACCGTCGGGCGGTCGTCGGTGGACGTAACAGGAGGTGTCGGGTGCACAACGGGTGACGGGGCGGCCACGGTGGCGGCCGGCGGGCCGGTCAGGCCGGTCGCCCGGGCCCGGACGCCGGCCCGTACGGCCCAGAAGTAGAAGGCCGGCGCGGAGAGCGCGACCAGGGCGATGTCCAGGCCACCGGGGATGATGCCGTGCCCGCCGAAGTCCGGGCTGCCCAGCGCGGACAGCGCGGCCAGCCAGAGCAGGAAGGCGATCATCCACCAGGCCGGGGCGAACTGCCGCCGCAGCCGGGCCGCGCCGAGGGACCCGGCCCGGTGGCGCAGCACCAGCACCGCGATCGGCACGGACACCAGCGTCAGCGCGGTCACCTTGCCGGTGTCCGGCCACTTCGACCAGTACAGGGCGCAGGCCGCGAAGGCGAAGGTGACCGGGGAGAGGACGCCGGCGGCCGGGAGCCGGAACGGACGGGGCAGCTCCGGCGCGGTCCGGCGCAGCACCCCCACCGCGATCGGGCCGATCAGGTACGAGATGACCATGGCCGCCGAGACCACCCCGGCCAGCGCCTGCCAGCTGCGCCCGACGGTGAGCAGCAACAGGACGGAGAAGCCGAGGTTGAGCCACATCGCCGGGCGGGCGGTGCCGTACCGCGGGTGCACGGCCGCCAGCTTCCGCGGGAAGAAGCCGGTCTCCGACAGGTTGGTGACCATGTACGCGGCCGAGGCCACGTTGGCGATGTTGGAGCCGGCCGGCGAGATGAACGCGCCGAACTGCAGCATGGTGACCACCCAGTGCAGCATCAGCAGCTTGGCGAGGTCGGCGAACGGCGAGCCCAGGTTCACGCCCTGCCAGCCGCCGGCCCGGGCCAGCTGCTCGGGCGGCACCGCCCCCAGGTACGCGGTCTGCAGCGCCAGGTAGATCACCAGGCCCAGGGCGAGCGCGCCGACCAGGGCGACCGGGATGGCCCGGCCCGGGTTCCGGGCGGCGCCGCCGAGGTTGACCACGGCCTGGAAGCCGTTGAAGGCGAAGACCACGCCGCAGGCGGTGACGGCGGTGAGCACGGCCGACCAGCCGTACGGGGCGAAGCCGCCCTGCGCGGTGAGGTTCGAGGTGTGGAAGCCGGAGGCGGCCAGCGCCGCCACGGCGAGTACCGGGATGGCGAACTTCACCACGGTGAGCACGGTGTTGGCGCGGGCCAGCAGCTGCACCGACCAGTAGCAGGTCAGCCAGAGCGCGACGGTCAGGGCCAGCGCCACGGCCATGCCGGATGCCGAGAGCTGGTGGCCGGCCGGTTCGACCAGCCCCTTCGCCCAGCCGAAGCCCCAGGACGTCATGTACTGGGTGGCGGCGATCGATTCGATCGGGATGAGCGAGGCGGTCGCGATCCACACCGCCCAGCCGGTGAGGAAGCCGAGCACCGGTCCGTGCGAGAGGTGGCCGTAGCGGGCCATTCCGCCGGGGATCGGGTAGGCCGCGCCGACCTCCGCGTAGGTCATCGCGATCATGCCGATGAAGACGGCACCGATCACCCAGGCGACCAGTGCCGCGGGGCCCGCCACTTGCGCGGCGGCACCGGCGCCGAAGAGCCAGCCGGAGCCGAAGATCGAGCCGATGCCGATCATGATGAGGGCGAAGAGGCTGAGCCCCTTCCGGTCGCCCGCGCTCATGTCCATGGGGTGGTGTCGTCCGTCCTGCTGTCGAAATGCCCCCTCGCCGTTGAAGGGTTGCTGCGTATGCCGCTGACACCTTATTTCGCGCGAATCACCGTGAATCACCGGTTCCGCCGTGAGGGCGCGCGACATCGGCGAAGGAGGAGGGGAATCCGGGCATGCGGACCACGAGCCCGGGACCAACGGCCCCGGGCTCACGGCCCGTTGAGCCCGCGTCCGCCGGGGGCCGGCGGACCGGAGGATCACCGCATGAGACGCGTCACAGCGACGGGTACAGCGGGTACTTCTCCGCGAGCGCGGTGACCCGGGCCTTGAGGGCCTCGGCGTCGTGGTCCGGCTTGAGGGCCTCGGCGATGATGTCGGCGACCTCGCGGAAGTCGTCGGCCGTGAAGCCGCGGGTGGCCAGGGCCGGGGTGCCGATCCGCAGACCCGAGGTCACCATCGGGGGCCGGGGGTCGTTGGGGATGGCGTTGCGGTTGACGGTGATGCCGACCTCGTGCAGACGGTCCTCGGCCTGCTGGCCGTCGAGCTGGCTGTTGCGCAGGTCGACCAGGACGAGGTGGACGTCGGTGCCGCCGGACAGGACCGACACACCGTGCTCGGTGACGTCGTCCTGGACCAGGCGCTCGGCGAGGATCTTGGCGCCTTCCAGGGTCCGCTGCTGGCGCTCCTTGAACTCGTCGGACGCGGCGACCTTGAAGGAGACCGCCTTGGCCGCGATGACGTGTTCCAGGGGGCCGCCCTGCTGGCCGGGGAAGACCGCGGAGTTGACCTTCTTGGAGATCTCCGGGGTGGCGGAGAGGATGACGCCGCCGCGGGGGCCGCCGAGGGTCTTGTGGGTGGTGGTGGTCACCACGTGGGCGTGCGGCACCGGGGAGGGGTGCAGCCCGGCCGCCACGAGGCCCGCGAAGTGCGCCATGTCGACCATGAGGTAGGCGTCGACGGAGTCGGCGATGCGGCGGAAGGCGGCGAAGTCGAGCTGCCGGGGGTAGGCCGACCAGCCGGCGACGATCAGCTTGGGGCGGTGCTCCTTGGCCAGGCGCTCGACCTCGTCCATGTCGACCAGGTTGGTCTTCTCGTCGACGTGGTAGGGGACGACGTTGTAGAGCTTGCCGCTGAAGTTGATCTTCATGCCGTGGGTCAGGTGCCCGCCGTGGGCGAGGTTGAGACCCAGGATGGTGTCACCAGGCTTGAGGAGGGCGAACATGGCGGCGGCGTTGGCCTGGGCGCCGGAGTGCGGCTGGACGTTGGCGTAGGGGGCGCCGAAGAGGGCCTTGATGCGGTCGATGGCGATCTGCTCGACGACATCGACGTGCTCGCAGCCGCCGTAGTAGCGGCGGCCGGGGTAGCCCTCGGCGTACTTGTTGGTGAGGACGGAGCCCTGGGCCTCCATGACGGCGACGGGGGCGAAGTTCTCCGACGCGATCATTTCGAGGGTGGACTGCTGACGGTGCAGCTCGGCGTCGACGGCCGCGGCGACGTCGGGGTCGAGCTCGTGCAGGGAGCTGTTCAGAAGCGACATGGGTCTTTCCTGGAGGGGTCAGAGGGCGCAGAGCACTTCCAACGGGCGGGGTGGCTCAACCGGTGATGAACGCGGCGTACTCGTCGGCCGACAGCAGCTCGGCGGGCTCGTCGCTGATCTTCACCTTGAACAGCCAACCGCCCTCGAACGGGGCGGAGTTCACCAGCGAGGGGTCGTTGACGACGTCCTCGTTGATCTCCACGATCTCGCCGTGCACGGGCGCGTAGAGATCGCTGACCGACTTGGTCGACTCCAGCTCACCGCAGCTCTCGCCCGCCGTGACCGTGGAGCCGACCTCAGGGAGCTGCACGTAGACGACGTCGCCGAGCGCGTTCGCCGCGTGCTCCGTGATGCCGACCGTCGAGACGCCTTCCTCGGCGGCCGACAGCCACTCGTGCTCCTTGCTGTAGCGCAGCTGCTGGGGGTTGCTCATGGCTCGATTCTCCTGTACGCGAGGGTGTGATCGTGAATGGGGGCACCTCCCGGGACGAAGTCCGGGGGGAGCGTCTTGCACAGTGAGACGCGCGGTGGCGCGCCGCCGTCCGGTCCGCCGGGACGAACCGTTACTTCTGCCGCTTGTAGAAGGGCAGCGCGATGACCTCGTACGGCTCATGGCTTCCACGGATGTCCACGTGGACACCCTCGGTGCCCGGTGTGGCCCAGTCCGCGTCGACGTACGCGATGGCGATCGGCTTGCCGAGCGTGGGGGAGGGGGCGCCCGAGGTGACCTCGCCGATCACCGTGCCGTCGGCGGAGACGACCGGGTAGCCCGCGCGCGGGACCCGGCGGCCCTGGGCGATCAGCCCGACCAGCTTGCGCGGCGGGGCGGCCTCGGCGCGTTCGGCGGCCACCTCCAGCGCGGCGCGGCCGACGAAGTCGCCGTTGTTGGTCGTCTTCTCGAACTTCACGACCCGGCCCAGGCCCGCGTCGAACGGGGTGGTGGCGGTGGTGAGCTCGTGCCCGTACAGCGGCATGCCCGCCTCCAGGCGCAGGGTGTCCCGGCAGGACAGCCCGCACGGCACCAGGCCCACGTCCTTGCCGGCCTCGGTCAGCGCCTCCCAGAGGGCGACCGCGTCGGCCGGCCGGACGAACAGCTCGAAGCCGTCCTCGCCGGTGTAGCCGGTACGGGCGATCAGCGCCTCGACGCCGGCGACCGTGCCGGGCAGGCCGGCGTAGTACTTCAGCCCGTCCAGATCGGCGTCCGTCAGCTTCTTGAGGATGCCGGGGGACTCCGGGCCCTGCACCGCGAGCAGCGCGTAGGCGTCCCGGTCGTCGCGGACCACGGCGTCGAAGCCGCCGCCCCGGGCGGTCAGCGCGTCCAGCACGACCTGGGCGTTGGACGCGTTGGCGACCACCATGTACTCCTGGTCGGCCAAGCGGTAGACGATCAGGTCGTCGAGGATGCCGCCCTCGGCGTTGCAGATCATGGTGTACCGGGCGCGGCCGGTCTTCACCCCGCCGATGT
Organism: Streptomyces sp. NPDC048197; assembly: GCF_043202395.1. Taxonomy (NCBI): domain Bacteria; kingdom Bacillati; phylum Actinomycetota; class Actinomycetes; order Kitasatosporales; family Streptomycetaceae; genus Streptomyces; species Streptomyces sp. NPDC048197. The sequence goes on along the minus strand of NZ_JBIDAJ010000015.1, from coordinate 114,466 downwards.
TGCCGACCAGGGCGAAGTCGAGGAGGTCGGCGGCCTGCGGGCCGGTGACGGTGATCTCGCCCATGTGGGAGAGGTCGAAGAGGCCGGCGCGGGTGCGGACCGCGACGTGTTCGTCGCGCTCGCTGCCGTAACGCAGTGGCATGTCCCAGCCGGCGAAGTCGGTCATGGTCGCGCCGAGTGCCCGATGCGTGGCATCGAGCGCCGTGCGGCGGGGGGCATCAGTCATGGTTCTGGGCTCCCAGGCAGGGGTGACAAGACGTTCTCCCCATCTGTCATCGGAACCTGAGAGGTTCACCGGGAGCCCGCGAACGGGCCCGGTTTGCACCTTGGGTGGAGCCGCCCCGTGGGCCGGGCCGGACTCGCTTTTCAGATCTGCCTCGCCCGCGCGGTATAGGGGCCTGAGAGATTCAAGGGAGGACTTGCTCCTTCGGCGCCCCGCCGTGGCGGCCGGGGACTCTCCCGCGCGGATTCAAGCGGCCGGTATGGAGTTGGCGGTGCACGGGTGAACCGAGATGTGCACGTGGCGCGCACATCATTGCACGGGATCGCCGAATACAGGAGGCCCGGTCGGCGCACCGTCCCCGACGTGGGCGGATCGGACAATCACCTTGATGGCCATTACCTTTTCTTGACACTCTGCGGGTAGGGAACCGGCCTCGGGCCGGACCGTAACCCGGACGGGAAGGGTGATCACGGTGCAGAGGGACGCGGCACTCGCGGCCACTTCGGGGGCCGGACCCGAAGAGCCGGCGGCGGTCCGCGCCGCCGAGCCGGTGACGGTCCGCGCCGCCGCACCCCGGGCCCGGCGCCCGGCCCGCCCGGTCGTCCGGCCGGGGCGCGGGGCGCGGGTGGTGGACCTGCGCGGCGACGGCCGGGCCCGGACCGCCGCCGAGCTGCGGTTCCCGCCCGGTGACCTGGTGGTCGTCTCCGGCCTGCCCGGCAGCGGCAAGAGCACCCTGATGCACCGGGTCGTGCCGTCGCTGGACGGCGGCGGGGCCGAGGTGCACCGGATCGACTCCCAGGACGTCCGCGAGCGCTGGGAGAGCGGCCGACTGCGCCGGCTTCCTTACGGCCTGTACCGCCCGCTGGTCCGGGCCGCGCACTATCTGGCGCTCGGCCGGGCCCTGCGCTCCGGCCGCAGCGTGGTGGTGCACGACTGCGGGACGCTGGCGTGGGTGCGCCGCTGGATCGCCCGGGCGGCCGGCCGCGGCGGCCGCGGGCTGCATCTCGTCCTGCTCGACGTGGCACCGGAGGTGGCCCGGGCCGGCCAGCAGGCGCGCGGCCGCGGGGTGTCGGGGTACGCCTTCGCCCGGCACCGCCGGGCGGTCTCCCACCTGGTCGGCGGCGCGGAGGCGGCCCGGCTGCCGCGGGGATTCGCCTCGGCCGTGCTGCTGGACCGCCGCGCGGCGAGCGCCCTGGAAACCCTCACCTTCCGCTGACCGGCGGCGCGCCTTTGCCCGCGCGGCGGCCCGCCGCAGCGCGACCCGTCCGGTGGGCGCGGCCACCGCTTCCTCTCGTCTAGGGTCATGGGCCAGAAAGTGCGGAGTGCGGTGTGGAACGCGGGTGGATGCAGATGAACTTTCCGGAGCAGGGGATACCGCAGCTGGCCTGGCCGGCGAACGAACTGGAAGAGGTGCTGGCCGCCTCGGTCGGGCATCCCGGCGCCGGCGGCCGGATCGTCGAGGTCCTGGGCCGCAGCCGGGTGTGGGTGCCGCTGCCCAACGGCGGCGGTCCGCAGGGTGCGGGCCTGGGTACCGCCGGACTGGACCTGCCCACCGTCGACATCGGCGGGCTGGCCTACGTCCCGGTCTACAGCTCCGAGCAGGAGTTCCTGCGGGTCGTCGGCTCGCACATGTCGTTCACCGTCGCGCCGGCCCGGGAGTTCGCCCGCGGGCTGCCGCCGAAGATCGGGATCGTGGTGAATCCGGACGGGACGGTCGGCGTCCCGGTGCCGCCGCCCGCGGTGGCCGAATTGTGCCGCTCGGGACGTCAGGAACCGGACACCGGCGGGCTGCCGGGCGGCGGCCGGGTGCGGCTCTTCGAACCGGACTGGCAGGACGAGCCGGTGGACTTCCTGGCCGCTGCCGGACTGGAATTCTCCGGCGTCGGAATTGTCCTGACTGCCCGGCGTGTCCTGGCCAGTGTGGAAGGCGACACGCCCGCACTGTTCGTCGGTGTCCAGGTCGCCACGGTCCCCGAGGCGCTGCACGACGGATCGGCCCGTGACGTGGTGCTCGCGGGGCTGGGGCGGGCCCTCGGCGCGGTGCCGGTGCCCTGGCCCGTACAGCTCGTCATGCTCGACCTCGCCCAGGGCGACCCGGTGGCCGACTGGATGCTGGAGCGGGTACGGCCCTTCTACTCGCGCGAGCACTCCTAGGGTTCGCCGCTGTTGCGGAGGCCGCGGCCTTCCGGCCCTGGACCATCGGCAAGCCCTAAGCTGGTTGGATGACGCGCGGGCGCACCCACACGTGCCCTGCCGAGAGAGGGGACGGACCACGTGAGTGCGGGTGCGCATCAGGGGCCGGCGGCGGCCGGACAGCTGGAGCAGCTGCTGCAGCAGGTCTCGCCCGGCCGTTACGACGCCTACGAAGCCCTGCTGCACGCACTCGCCGCGGGCCAGGTCTGGATGCTGCTCTGGCACGGCCGGGCCGGCTCGCCCGACGCGCAGTACGGGAACATGGAGGTCGACGGCCTCGGTTACGCGCCCTGCGTGACCTCCGCGCCCGAACTCGCCGCCTCCGGCTGGAACCGCGACCACGAGGTCGTCACCGGCCGGGAGATCGCCGCCGCGCTCTTCCCCGACCGCTGGGGACTGTGGCTGAATCCGCACGCTCCCGGCGGCGGCGTCGGCATTCCCTGGCTGGATCTGCGCCGGATCGCCGGCGGGCTCGACCGGCTGCCCGCCGGTCCGCTGCGGATCTCCGAACCGGTCATCGACATCCCGCAGTTCTACGCGCTGCTGGCGCAGAACGCCCATCGCACGCCCGCCGTACGGTCGTTGCGCCGCGCCTGGGTGCAGCCCGCGCTCGGTGCCCCGTATCTGGCGATCGGTCTGGATCTGTACGACACCGGTCCGCAGGCGGTGGATTCGGCCCGGTTGATGATCCAGCAGTCGATTGGTGCCGTTCCGGACGGATTGCCGGTCTCCACGGTCGCGATGAACGACGAGTACGACCCGGTCGCCATGTGGATGCGGGCCGCCGCGCGGCCGTTCTTCGACCGTGACGGCTACACCCAGCAGCCGGCCCAGCCGCCGGCGCCCTCGTACGGCTACGGCTACCCGCGTCCTTACTGACAGCCGGTCTCCCCTGTCGGAGCGTGTCGCTCCGGCAGGGGTTTTGTGCTGAATTCGCCCTGTGTGCCCCGCGGTTGAGGTGCTCTCCCGCGGCTCCTGGCTCCGCTCAGCCCGAACTTGTGTCCGTATAACGGAAAGCCGTGGAGCACATCACAGTTGCGCATCCTTTCCTTGTCAGGGCTGGTGACTGATCGCGAAGGGGATGAAGACTCCGGAACCAACAAGGGCCTCGGTCCTATGTGCGAGCGACATTCCGGTCGGCGTCGTGTGAACCACTTCCTTCCGCAAGGTGAACTCCCGCGGGGAACACCGGACTTGCTCCGCAGTGCACCAATTGACGTGAACCAGGCCGCTACCGCGGCGGGCAGGGGCCGGCCACCGTCGGCCGAGAGGGGTCAAAGGCACCGTGACCGCACCGATCGAGACCACCGGGGCGGCTGCCGAGGCGCAGCCGGAAGCGGTGCTGGAGGGCGTGTCGAGCAAGCGCATCGAAGGGCGCTCGCTCGGCCAGATCGCATGGCTGCGCTTCCGGCGGGACAAGGTCGCGGTGGCCGGTGCCATCGTTGTCATCCTGCTGATCGCCGTCGCGGCGCTCTCCCGTCCGCTGCAGGCCCTGCTGGGGCTGGACCCCAACGCGCCCAACGAGTCGCTGATCGACCCCAACACCACGCTGCCCAAGGGGGACTTCGGCGGGATGAGCGGGGACCACCTGCTCGGCGTGGACCCGAAGTTCGGCCGCGATCTGCTCGCCCGGGTGCTGGAGGGTTCCTGGGTGTCGCTGATCGTGGCGTTCGGCGCCACGCTGCTGTCGGTCGCCATCGGCACCGTGCTCGGCGTGATCGCCGGTTTCTACCGCGGGCGGGTGGACGCCTTCATCAGCCGCATGATGGACGTCTTCCTGGCGTTCCCGCTGCTGCTGTTCGCCATCGCGATCTCCGCCTCGCTGCAGGGCGGCGCCTTCGGCCTGGAGGGCCTGCCGCTGCACATCTCGGTGCTGATCTTCGTGATCGGGTTCTTCAACTGGCCGTACATGGGACGGATCGTGCGCGCGCAGACGCTGTCGCTGCGCGAGCGGGAATTCGTGGACGCCGCCCGGGGCATGGGCGCGCGCGGACCGTTCATCCTCTTCCGGGAGCTGCTGCCCAACCTGGTGGGCCCGATCATCGTCTACTCGACGCTGCTGATCCCCTCCAACATCCTCTTCGAGGCCGCGCTGAGCTTCCTGGGCGTCGGCATCCAGCCGCCCCAGGCCTCCTGGGGCGGCATGCTCAACCAGGCGGTCAAGTACTACGAGGTCGACCCCCAGTACATGATCGTCCCCGGCCTCGCGATCTTCGTCACCGTGCTCGCTTTCAACCTGCTCGGTGACGGTCTGCGGGACGCGCTGGACCCGCGCAGCCGCTGACGGCACCGCGGGCGTCCGCCCCAGCCGCCACCGCGCTTTGTGTTGTGACGTTTCTCGACGAACGAAGACCGATCGAAGACCGTACGAAGACCGAACGAAGGGGACACCGACCACCATGCGAAGGTCAGTTCCGGTCGCGACCATAGCGGCCATCACCAGTGCGGGCCTTTTGCTGGCCGGCTGCAGCGGGGGCAAGGGCTCCTCGGAAGGCTCCGGCGAGGCGAACGCGGCCACCAAGGGCGTCGTCAACGCCTCGGACGCCAAGGGCGGCACGGTCACCTACGCCATGAGCGACGCCCCCGAGTCGTTCGACCCGGGCAACACCTACTACGCCTTCATCTACAACTTCAGCCGGCTCTACGCGCGCCCGCTCACCACCTTCAAGCCGGGCCCCGGCACCAAGGGCAACCAGCTGGTCCCGGACCTCGCCGAGTCCATGGGCAAGCCCAGCGACGGCGGCAAGACCTGGACGTACAAGCTCCGCAAGGGCGTCAAGTACGAGGACGGCTCCACCGTCACCTCGCAGGACGTCAAGTACGCCGTGGAGCGCTCCAACTTCGCGCGTGACGTGCTCTCGCTCGGCCCGAACTACTTCCAGCAGTTCCTCAAGGACAACGACGGCGGCGGCTACAAGGGTCCGTACAAGGACAAGAGCAAGGCCGGTCTGAAGTCCATCGAGACCCCCGACGACCAGACCGTCGTCTTCCACCTCAAGAAGCCGTTCGCCGAGTTCGACTACCTGGTCAGCGCCCCGCAGACCGCGCCGGTCCCGCAGGCCAAGGACAAGGGCGCGGACTACACCAAGTCCGTGCTGTCCACCGGCTCGTACAAGTTCCAGAGCTACCAGGAGGGCAAGCAGCTCACCCTGGTCCGCAACCCGCAGTGGTCGGCGAAGACCGACCCGCTGCGCAAGCAGCTCCCGGACAAGATCGTGCTGAACCTGAAGGTCGCCCAGTCGACGATCGACAAGGACCTCCAGTCCGGCAACACCCTGGTCGACCTGGCCGGCCGCGGTGTCGACGGCCAGACGCAGGCCCAGCTCCTGACCAACGCCGACGAGAAGGCCAACACCGACAACGCGCTCGGCCAGCGCCTGGTCTACACGGCGATCAACACCAAGGTGAAGCCGTTCGACAACCTCGAGTGCCGCAAGGCGGTCGAGTACGCGATCGACAAGAAGGCCGTGCAGACCGCGCTCGGCGGCCCGATCCGCGGTGAGCTGGCCTCCACGGTCCTGCCGACCGACCTCGCCGGCTACCAGAAGTACGACCTGTACCCGCAGAAGTACGACGGCGACAAGCTCGACCTGGCCGAGGCCAAGAAGCACTGGGACAAGTGCGGTGCCGGCAAGGCCACGACCACGATCCTGGCCCGCAACGACCGTCAGGACGAGGTCGACGCGGCCACCTCGGTCATCGAGTCGCTCAAGAAGATCGGCGTCACCGCCAAGATCCAGTCGTACCCGACGAGCAAGTACTTCTCGGACTACGCCGGTGTGCCGGAGTTCAACAAGAAGAACAACGTCGGCCTGATCATGATGCAGTGGGGCTCCGACTTCCCCACCGGCTACGGCTACCTGCAGCAGATCCTGAACGGCAAGGCGATCAGCAAGTCCGGCAACACCAACCTGTCCGAGCTGGACGACCCGGAGATCAACAAGCTGCTCGAGACGGCCATCGCCAACACCGACAAGGCGGCCCGCGAGAAGGCGTACGCCGAGATCGACAAGAAGACGATGGAGCAGGCGGCGCTGGTCCCGCTCACCTACTTCAAGGTCCTGATGTACCGCTCGCCGAAGGCCACCAACCTGGTGTCCACCTCGGCCTTCAGCGGTCAGTACGACTACCTCAACATCGGCGTCAAGAAGTAGCAGCCCTGGAAGGCAGGTGAAGGCATTGGTGTCCGCGGGCCGGTTCCGGCCGGCCCGCGGCGCCGACGCCGCATCCCCGTGTTCTCGTACATCATCCGCAGGTTGATCAGCGCAGTGATCCTGCTGCTGATCGTCAGCGCGGTCACTTTCGGCATCTTCTTCCTGCTGCCGAAACTGGCCGGGCAGAGCACCGACCAGCTTGCCCAGCAGTACATCGGAAAGGCCCCCACGGCCGCGGACATCGCCGCGGTGAAGAAGAACCTCGGCCTGGACAAGCCCGTGTACGAGCAGTACTGGGACTTCCTCAAGGGCATCTTCGCCGGCGTCGACTACAAGTTCGGCCCGGAAGCGGCCAAGTGCCACGTGCCGTGCTTCGGCTACTCGTTCAAGACGCACATCGAGGTCTGGCCGGAGATCCAGTCCCGGCTGCCGGTGACCCTCTCGCTCGCGGCCGGCGCGGCCGTGCTGTGGGTCGTCTCCGGCGTCGCCACCGGCGTGCTCTCCGCGCTGCGCCCCGGTTCGTTCTTCGACCGTGCGGCGATGGGCGTGGCGCTGGCCGGCGTCTCGCTCCCGATGTTCTTCACCGGCGCCCTGGCCCTGGCCCTGTTCACCTACCAGTGGCCGATCTTCGAACGCAGCGACTACGTACCACTGCTGGACAACCCGTTCCTGTGGGCCCGCACCCTGGTGCTGCCCTGGGTCACCCTGGCCTTCCTCTACTCCGCGCTCTACGCCCGGCTCACCCGGGCCGGCATGCTGGAGACGCTGGCCGAGGACTTCATCCGCACGGCCCGCGCCAAGGGCCTGCACGAGCGCAAGGTGGTCGTCCGGCACGGTCTGCGCGCCGCGCTCACCCCGATCATCACCGTCTTCGGCATGGACCTCGGCCTGCTGCTCGGCGGCGCGCTCATCACCGAACAGGTCTTCTCGCTCAAGGGAGTCGGCGCCTTCGCCGTCGAGGCGATCAACGCCAACGACCTGCCGAACATCCTCGGCGTCACCCTGCTCGCCGCGTTCTTCATCGTCATTTGCAACCTGGTGGTGGACGTTCTGTACGCCGCCGTCGACCCGCGGGTGAGGCTCTCGTGACCGACTCCTCCGAGGACAGGGCCGCCACCGCGGCGGCCACCGAGAAAACGGCACCGCGGACGTCCGCCTTCCTCGACGTACGCGACCTGAAGGTGCACTTCCCCACCGACGACGGCGTGGTGAAGTCCGTCGACGGGCTGACCTTCAGCCTGGAGAAGGGCAAGACGCTCGGCATCGTCGGCGAGTCCGGCTCCGGCAAGTCGGTGACCTCGCTCGCCGTCATGGGCCTGCACCGCGCCTCGCGCCAGCAGCGCAGCAAGGTGCAGATGTCCGGCGAGATCTGGCTGGACGGCAAGGAGCTGGTCTCCGCCGACCCGGACGAGGTGCGCCGGCTGCGCGGCCGCGAGATGGCGATGATCTTCCAGGACCCGCTGTCCGCGCTGCACCCGTTCTACTCGGTCGGCAAGCAGATCATGGAGGCCTACCGGGTCCACCACGACGTGGACAAGAAGACCGCGCGCAAGCGGGCGGTCGAGATGCTCGACCGGGTCGGCATCCCGCAGCCCGACAAGCGGGTCGACGACCATCCGCACCAGTTCTCCGGCGGTATGCGCCAGCGCGCGATGATCGCGATGGCGCTGGTCAACAACCCCGAGCTGCTCATCGCGGACGAGCCGACCACCGCCCTGGACGTCACCGTGCAGGCGCAGATCCTGGACCTGATCCGCGATCTGCAGAAGGAGTTCGGCTCGGCGGTCATCATCATCACCCACGACCTGGGCGTGGTCGCCGAGCTCGCCGACGACCTGCTGGTGATGTACGGCGGCCGGTGCGTCGAGCGCGGCCCGGCCGAGAAGGTCTTCTACGAGCCCCAACACCCCTACACCTGGGGGCTGCTCGGCTCCATGCCGCGCATCGACCGGGAGCAGACCGAGCGGCTGATCCCGGTCAAGGGCTCCCCGCCCAGCCTGATCAACGTCCCGTCCGGCTGTGCCTTCAACCCCCGCTGCCCGTACGCGGACGTCCCGAAGGACAACCTCACCCGTACGGTCCGCCCCGAGCTGCGCGAGGCGGGCGGCGGGCACTTCTCCGCCTGCCACATGGCGCCGGAGGAGCGGAAGCGTATCTGGACCGAAGAGATTGCGCCGAAGCTGTGACCGAGACGACTGACGACGAGAACACCACGATCCCGCTCCAGAAGTCGGCGGACGCGGCACCGGCCGGGTCCGGGGACGATGCCGAGCCGCTGCTGCGGGTGCGCGGCCTGGTGCGGCACTTCCCGATCACCAAGGGCCTGCTCAAGCGGCAGGTCGGCGCGGTGCAGGCGGTCGACGGCATCGACTTCGACGTACGGCCGGGGGAGACGCTCGGCGTCGTCGGCGAGTCCGGCTGCGGCAAGTCGACGATGGGCCGGCTGATCACCCGGCTCGACGAGCCGACCGGCGGCTCGATCGAGTTCCAGGGCACCGACATCACCCATCTGTCGACGGGCAGGCTGCGGCCGATGCGCCGCGACGTCCAGATGATCTTCCAGGACCCGTACGGTTCGCTGAACCCGCGGCACACCATCGGCGGCATCGTCTCCACCCCCTTCCGGCTCCAGGGCGTCGAGCCGGAGGGCGGGGTGAAGAAGGAGGTGCAGCGGCTGCTGGAGCTGGTGGGCCTGAGCCCCGAGCACTACAACCGCTATCCGCACGAGTTCTCCGGCGGGCAGCGGCAGCGCATCGGCATCGCCCGGGCGCTGGCGCTCAAGCCCAAGCTGGTGGTCGCCGACGAGCCGGTCTCCGCGCTGGACGTGTCGATCCAGGCGCAGGTCGTCAACCTGATGGACGACCTCCAGGAGGAGCTGGGCCTGACCTACGTCATCATCGCCCACGACCTCTCGGTCATCCGGCACGTCTCGGACCGGATCGCGGTGATGTACCTCGGAAAGATCGTGGAGCTGGCCGACCGGACCTCGCTCTACGAGACGCCGATGCACCCGTACACCAAGGCGCTGCTGTCCGCGGTGCCGGTGCCGGACCCCAAGCGGCGCACCCAGCGGGACCGGATCCTGCTCAAGGGCGATGTGCCCTCGCCGATCAATCCGCCCTCCGGCTGCCGGTTCCGGACCCGCTGCTGGAAGGCGACCGAGGTGTGTGCCACCACCGAGCCGCCGCTGGTCGCGCTGCGGACCGGGCACCAAGTGGCCTGCCACCACCCGGAGAACGCGGAGGACGCCGCGCCCGCGGCGGCCGCCGGGCCGTCCGGTAAGGCATCAAGTGATCAGTAACACCTGACGACTTGGCAAAGTCGCGGGTGGAACGCGGCGGGAGGGTGCAGAGTCAGCACGGTTGTTCGATCTTCGATCGGCCTTCATCCGTGTGTCCGAAGGGATGGCTCATGGCACTCTCCCGCTCCGCGCGCCGCACCTCCCGCTGGCTGGCCCTGGCCACCGCGGTGGCCTCGGCCGCCACCATCGCCGCCGCTCCCGCGGCGACCCCCGGCGCACCCGGCGCCGGCGACCCGTACTTCCCCGAACTGGGCAACGGCGGCTTCGACGCCCTGCACTACGACCTCGGCGTCAGCTACCACCCCGACAGCGGCCGGCTCGACGGCCGCACCACGCTCACCGCCCGGGCCACCCAGAACCTCTCCGCCTTCGACCTCGACCTGCAGAAGCTGACCGTCGACTCGGTGCGGGTGAACGGCCGGCGGGCGCACTTCGCGAGATCCGGCGACGAGATAACCGTCCACCCGTCCTTCCCGCTGCGCCGCGGCGGGAAGTTCACCGTCACCGTCGCCTACCACGGCGTCCCCAAGCCGCTGAGCGGCCCGATCGTCTTCGGCTCGGACTACGGCTGGATGAAGACCAAGGACGGGGTGTTCGTCGCCTGCGAGCCGAACGCCGCCTCGACGTGGTTCCCCTCCAGCGACCACCCGGGCGACAAGGCGACGTACGACATCCGCATCGACGCCCCCAAGGGCCTGACCGGGGTCTCCAACGGCCGGCTGATCGCCTCCGGGGAGGCGCACGGCCGCGCGTACGCCCACTGGCGCGAGTCCCGCCCGATGGCGACCTACCTCGCCACCGCCACCATCGGGAAGTTCGACGTCCGTACCGGCACCACTCCCGGCGGCATCCCGGTCTACGTGGCCACCGACCCGACCCTGCCGACCGGCAAGGTGGACGTGTACGGCATCACCTCGGAGGCCACCGACTACTGGTCGAAGGTCTTCGGGAAGTACCCGTTCGAGGAGACCGGCGCGATCGTCGACGACATGCCGCAGGCCGGGTTCTCGCTGGAGGTGCAGTCCAAGCCGGTCTACTCGGCGGTGCGCAGCGAGTCCACGATCGTCCACGAGCTGGCCCACCAGTGGTTCGGCGACTCGGTGTCGGTCCGGCAGTGGAAGGACATCTGGCTCAACGAGGGCTTCGCCAGCTACGCGCAGTGGCTGTGGAACGAGCACCGCGGCACGGTCAGCGCGCACGATTCCTTCCGCAAGGCGTACGACTCGATCCCCGCCGACGACGGCTTCTGGAAGCAGAAGATCGCCGATCCGCAGCGCGACACGATGTTCTCCGGCGCGGTCTACACGCGGGGCGCGATGACCCTCCAGGCGCTCCGCGAGCGCATCGGTGACACGGCGTTCTTCCAGCTGCTGCCGGCCTGGACCGCGGCCCACCGCTACGGCAACGCGGACACCGCCCAGTTCGTCGCGCTGGCCGAGAAGGTCTCCGGGCAGAAGCTCGGGGACTTCTTCGACACCTGGCTGTACACGGAGAGCAAGCCGGCGCTGTCCGCGAAGTAGCCGGCCGCCGGGCGGGTCAGTCGGCGTCCGGCCGGCGGCCCGCCCGGGGGCGGAGCTGCTGGGGGCGCGGCAGGTGCAGCCCCAGGTAGACCGCGCCCATGCGCAGGGCGAACACCACTCCCGCCGAGATCGCCGCAGCGGGGGTGGGCCGGGCGCCGAGGTGGTGCAGCAGCAGGAGGCAGCCGGCGCCGGCCAGCGCGGCGATGGCGTAGACGTCCTCGCGCAGCAGCAGCGGGGGGAACTCACCGCACAGCACGTCGCGGATGACCTCGCCGGCGACGCCGGTGAGCACCGCCAGGATGATCACGGCGAGCGGGGTGGCGCCCGCCGCGATGGCGGCCCGGGCGCCGATCACGGTGACCACGGACAGGCCGACCGCGTCGACCACCAGCAGCGATTTCCGGGGCAGCGACCAGAACCGCAGATAGACGATGGTGCCGACGCCGACGCAGATGATCACGGTGAGCAGCACCCAGTCGTGCGTCCAGTACAGCGGCCGCCGGTCGAGGATGAGGTCGCGCATCGTGCCGCCGGAGATGGACGCGGCGAAGGCGAGCACCAGGCCGCCGAAGGGGTCCATGTTGGCGCGGTAGGCGGCCAGCACCCCGCTCGCCGCGAAGGCCGCGACGCCGGCCAGGTAGAGGACGTGAAGCATGGCGTCATCATGGCAGGGCCGGAACGGCGCTCTCCGCTTGCGTCCGGGAATGCTGACCCTACCGGTCGGTAATTTATCCGTGTACCGTGCCGCCATGGCTCTGGTCACCTCAGGCAACAGCGAGTTCGACCGCGACACCGCGGTCACCCGCCGCGCAACCGGCATCTACGAAGCCCAGCTCTCCGCGGGCTGGACGATCATCCAGGCGGTCAACGGCGGCTACCTCCTCGCCCTCATGGGCCGCGCCCTCGGCGACGCCCTGCCGCACCCCGACCCACTGTCGGTCACCGCGCACTACCTCACCGCCTCCGTTCCCGGCCCGGCCGTCATCCGCACCGACGTGGTGCGCACCGGCCGCACCATGTCGACCGGGACCGCGACCCTCGTCCAGTTCGAGGAGGACGGCAGCGAGGTCGAGCGGCTGCGGGTGCTCGCCGCGTACGGCGACCTCGGCGCGCTGCCCGACGACGTCCGCACGACGGCCAAACCGCCCGCCATCCCGCCGTACGAGCACTGCCTGGGCACCGACAGCGCCCCGGGCGGGGCCCCGGCCATCCCCGGCAGCACCGCCATCGCCGAGCGGCTCGACCTCCGGCTGGACCCGGCGACCGCGGGCTGGGCGGTCGGCGCACCGTCCGGCCGGGGCGAGATGCGCGCCTGGTTCGGGCTCGCCGACGGCCGGGACCCCGACCCGCTGTCCCTCCTGCTGACCGTCGACGCGCTGCCGCCCACCGCGTTCGAGATGGGGCTGTCCGGCTGGGTCCCCACCGTCGAACTGACCGTCCACGTCCGGCACCGCCCGGCCCCCGGGCCGCTGCGGGTCGCCATCACCACCCGCAATCTGGCCGGCGGGTTCCTTGAGGAGGACGCGGAAGTGTGGGATGCGGAGGACCGGCTGGTGGCGCAATCACGCCAACTGGCGCGGGCCCTCGGAGTGGGCTGATCCGCCACGTCGGCGCGGCCGCGCCCGCGAGGTACCGCGCCGCCCTCTCCGGAAGGGACTTTCCGCAGGTGGCCACCGGTGCGAGAGGTCGGAGAGTGACGCAAAAGTGCGCGCGGGGGCGGTGCGGCTCATGTCAGACTGATCGACATGGGGGACGTGCCACTCACGATGGAGGACGGGACCGTCGTCTGGCTGCGCGCACCGGCGCCGGCCGCCGCCGACGGCCCGCCGGGCGCGGTGCCCGGACAACCCACCGCCGCTGACGGCGAGTTGGAGCTGCCCGACGCCTTCGGCTCCGCGCAGCCGGTCAGCGTCGACGGCCGGATGGGCCGGGCGCTGACCCGCGGCGGCGAGGTCCTGGAGGAGGCGCTGCGGCCGCTCGGCGGGGTGCTCGGCCAGATCCACCGCTCGATCTCGGCCGGCAGCCACCGCCCGGACGAGGTCACCGTGGAGTTCGGGGTGACCCTCGGCTCGGACCTGCATCTCGGCGTCTTCACCGGCAACGGCGAGGCCAGCTTCAAGGTCTCCGCCACCTGGAACCTCGCCGGTGACCGCCCCGCCCACCGCACCGGCGAGCGCGGCGGTGACGAGGGCACCGGCACCCCAGCCGGCCCCGGCGCCCCGGGCGGTGCGGCGCCATGATCCCCGGCGCAGGTCCGGACACCCCGCTCCAGCTGTCCTTCGCCTCCGTTCGGGACGGTGAACGGGCCGTCGGCGCGGGCGTCCTGGTCGCCGAGCGGCTGATCCTGACCTGCGCCCACGTCGTCAACAGCGCCCTGGGCAGGGCGCGGTTCGCCCAGGACACCCCGGGCCCCGGCGAGACCCTCACGGTCCGGCTGCCCCATGTCGCGGCCGGGGTGGACCTCACCGCCCGGGTCGTCCGCGAGATGTGGACCCCGCCGCGCGCCACGGCGAACGGACCCGGCCCGGCCGACCCCGGCCGGGTGCCGTACCACGGCGACCTCGCGGTGCTGGAGCTCACCGACGCCCCGCCTGCGGGCGCCGAGCCCGCACCGTTCCTCCAGCACAACTACGCCGGGGAGACCATCGCGTTATGGGCCAGCGGCAATCCGCTGCCCACCGTCCGGGCCGTGCCCCGGGTCTCGGCGCCGCCCTGGATCGCGCTGGACGTGCTCGGCGGCACCCAGGTCACCGAGGGCTTCAGCGGCGGCCCGCTCTGGGACCGCGAACGGCAGGCCGTGGTCGGCCTGGTCGTCGCCGTCCACCGCGCCCCCGAAGGCGCCGGGGACCGGCCCGCGACGATGTACGCCATCAGCGTGCCCGCCATCGAGGCCGAACTCCCCGCCCTCCCGCCCTCCGCGGTGCCCACCGCCCGCCGCGGCGTCCAACAGCTGCTCACCGCCCTGGAACGGGTCCTCAAGGGCCGCGAGGCGGTGCCCGACTGCGAGCGGCGGCTCGCCGCCCGGCTCGGCCGGACCTCGGCGGGCCCGGCCGCCGATCTGGAGCGGCTGGTCGGCCTCGCGGTGAGCGTCCGCCGCGGCCTCCCCGAACTCCTCGACGTGGTCCGCGACCAGGAGCCCCTCGCGCCCCCGGACCCGTACGACCCGCATCACCGCCCCGGCCCCTACGGCGCCCGTGAGGACTGGGAGCGGCTGCGCCGCGCGGCCCGTACGGTCCGCCCCGGCGAATACCTGACCACCCGTCAGCGCCGGGACCTCGCCGGTCTGCTGGCGCACTGCACCCGCACCGACCCCCGCGCCCTGCTCGCCCGGGTGCTGCCGCACGCACCCGAACTCCCCGCCGTCACCGGCCTCGCCGACGCCGTCGAAGCCCTGGAGGGATTCGGCTCCACCGCCGGCGCACCGGTGCCCCCGCTGCTCCAGGGGGTGGTGCGGATCAGCGTCGAGGAGCGGGCGGCTGGCCCGTATCCGGCCGACGACCTGGACGCCTGGGTGGAGCGGGTGGCCGCCCGGTCCGGTGTCGACGAGGCGGCGATCAGCCAGTTCCGCGCCGATGTGACGGCCGCCGCGGCCCCCGCGCCGGTGGCCGCGCCCGGGCCGGCGGCCACCGCCGTCCGCGGGCCGGCCCGCGCCCCGCGGGTCCAGGTGGAGCTGCTGCCGGCCCCGACCGGCCGTCGCTTCACGTACCAGATCTGGACCGTCGCGGACGGCCGGCCGCACCGGCTCGCGCTGGTCCGGGACACCGAGGCGGGCAGCGAGCAGGTGGTCGACGACATCCGCCGGGTGCTGCGCACCGAGGTGCGGGAGGACCCGGAGACCGCCCTGGTGGAGTACTTCCTGCCGTGCGCCTGGCTGGGCCTCGACGTCGACGCCTGGGAATCACCGGACAGCGACGAGGACGGGCCGTTCGCCCCGGGCATCACCCGCCGCGTCGTGGTCCGCACCACCGAGCGCTCACGGGAGAGCTACGCCGGCTGGAAGCAGCGCACCGCCGCCCTGCCGCACGCCAAGCGGCTGGTCCTCGACCACCGGCACACCGACCGCAAGGTCGCCCGCGCCCAGCTGGAGGTCCACCGCGACGCCGGCACGGTGATCGTCTGCTGCCCGCCGCACCACCACGGCACGCTGCTGCGCCAGTGCGTCCAGGCCGGCGTGCACACCGTCCTGTGGCACCGCGCCGACCACGGCGAGCACCTTGCCCAGGACCTGCTGGCCCTGGTGGACGGCGCGGACCACACCGAGGTCCCCGAGGTCGTCCGGCTCGAACGCGCCAAGGCGATGGCCGAACCCGAGAGCTCCACCCACCCCGGCCGCAAACTGTCCCTGCTCTACGACGCCCCGGACCACCGGCCGCCGCAACTCGCCCCCGATGCCTGGGTACTGACCCAGCCATGAGCACCCCGGAACGACAGCCACACCCGTGTCCCACCGGCCGGGGGAGCCGGGGCGCGGACGCAGCAAGGAACGAGGAGAACGCGCGGTGACCGGACAGAGCACCACAGACGGGTACGACAACCCCGCGGACCGGCCGGAGGACTGGTGGGTCTTCCGCGGCCCCGCGGAGCTGCCCGCCCCACCGCCCTGGCGGCGCCTGACCGCCGCCCGCGGCACCGCACCCCGCGCGCCCTACCTCCTGGAGCGCAACGAGATCTCCGTCGTCAACGCCGCCCTGCACCTGCACCGCCCGCTGCTGGTCACCGGCCGCCCCGGCGCCGGCAAAAGCTCGCTGGCCCGCGCGGTCGCCGAGGAACTGGGCCTCGGCGAGGTGCTCCGCTGGTCGGTCAACAGCCGCTCCACGCTCCAGGACGCCCTGTACCGCTACGACGCGGTGGGCCGGCTCCGCGAGGCGTCGCTGCGCCGCGAACGCGAGGCGGCCCGCGGCTCCGCGCGCCGCCCCCGGGCCCGCCGCACCACCGGCGCCGGCGACATCGGCCAGTACCTGCGCCTCGGCCCGCTGGGCAGCGCACTGGCCGCCGACCGCCCCCGGGTCCTGCTCGTCGACGAGCTCGACAAGGCCGACCTCGACCTGCCCAACGACCTGCTGGTGGTGCTGGAGGAAGGCGAGTTCGAGATCCCGGAGCTGGCCCGGCTGCCCGAGCACCAGCAGGAGGTGCAGGTCCGCCTGAGCGGCAGCCGGGAGCGGGTGACGGTCCGGCGCGGGGTGGTGCGCTGCGCCCACTTCCCGATCGTCATCATGACCAGCAACGGCGAACGGGACTTCCCGCCGGCCTTCATGCGCCGCTGCGTACGACTCGACCTGCCCGAACCGACCGGCGACCGGCTGCGGAAGATCATCGAACACAACCTGGGTGCGGAGGCGGTCGCCGCCGCCGAGGACCTCATCGAGGTCTTCCACCAGCGCGCGAAGACCCAGACCCTGGCCACCGACCAGCTGCTGGCCGCCGTCCATCTGCGGATCAGCGGCGCCGACCTCGGCAAGGAAGAGCTGCTCGCCGCCGTCCTGCACCGCCTCGACGAACCGCTGTCGCCATGATGGACCGACTGCGGCAGACGCTGGCGGCGGCCGGGTACGACCTCGCGGCCACCGAACTCCTCGACGTGCTGTGGCTGGCGCGGGCCATGGAGGGGGAGGGGCGGCAGGGGCCGGCGACCGGGCCGCAGCGGGGCGGGCCGGGGGACCCGGAGCGGGCGGCCGGAGAGCCGGGAGAGTCCGGGGAGTCCGCAGATCCCGGGGCGCCAGGGGCCGTTGACGAGGCGGCCGGCGCGGCCGGTGGCCGGGGTGAGGGGGCCGACGAGGGGACAGGGGGCGGCCGGGCCGCGGCGGGCGCCACCGCCCCGGATCGGCCCGCCGAGCCCGCGGACCCTGACCGCCCGGCCGAGCCCGCCGACCCCGTCCGCTCCCCCGGTCCGCCCCGCCGCGCCCTCTACGCCATGGGCAGTCAGGGCGGCGGGCCGGACGGCGGGCGGGCCCGCCCCGCGCGGGTGCCCGGTGGGCGGGCGCTGCCCGACGCCCGCCAACTGGGCGGTGCGCTGCGCCCGTTGCGGCGGACCCATGAGCACCCGCACCGTACGGTCCCCGACGTCGAGGCCACCGTCCGGCTCACCGCCGAGACCGGCTTCCTCGACGTCGTCTCCCGGCCCGACCGGGAACGGCACTGGTCGGCCGAGCTGTGGGTGGACACCTCCCCGGCCATGCAGGTGTGGGGCTCGCTCGCCGCCGAGCTGCGGACGCTGCTGGTCCGGAGCGGGGTCTTCCGTTCCGTTCGGGTCCGGGCGATCGACCCCCGCGGCCCGGGCGGCCCGCTGCCCGGCCGCAGGTCCGGGGGCGCCACGGTCACCTTCGTGCTCACCGACGGGACGGACCCGGGCTGGCGCGGACCGCAGGCCGTACGGTCCCTGACCGCGTGCGGGCGGGGCGGACCGGTGGCCGTGATCAACCCCCTCCCGCGCCGGCTCTGGCGCGGTACGGCCCTCGACGCCCGCCCCCAACTCCTCTCCACGCCGGGCGAGTTCGATCCGCCCGGACGGCTGGTGGTGTGCGACCCGCTCAGCGGCGAGCGGGACCCGGAGGCGGCGGGGCTGTTCGCGCTGCCCGTGCTGCACCCCACCGCGTCCGCGCTGCAGCAGTGGGTCGGGCTGCTCACCCGCCCCGGAGTGCCGCACCTGATCGACACCGCCCTGCTGGCCGGGACGCCGCAGCCCGCCCCGCCGTCCCCGCCGCACGGCAGCGCCGAGGAACTGCTCAGCCACTTCCGCGGCGCGTTCTCGCCCGAGGCGTACCGCCTCGCCGTCCGGCTCTCCGCGATCCGCCCGCTGACCACGCCGCTGATGCAGCTGGTGCGGGCGGCCACGATGCGCGACGCCGGACCCACCCATGTCGCGGAGATCCTGCTCGGCGGCCTGCTGGAGCGCACGGACCGGACCGCGGACGCGACCGCCGTCCGGACCCTGGACCGGGCCCTGGGCGCGCCCCTGCCCGGCGGGCCGGTCCAGCCGGTCTACGACTTCCGGCCGGGCGTCCGGGAGTTGCTGTTCAGCGGGCTCGGCACCGAACAGGCCGTGGAGGTCGTCGAGGCCGTCGGCCGTTCCCTGGAGCCGTACATGGGGCGGCTGCCGGACTTCCCCGTCCTCATGGGCGACGACGAGGGCGAGCTGCGGCTGCACGCCTCGGCGCGGGCGTTCGCCGTCCTCGCGAGTCCGGTGCTGGAGCGGATGGGCGGCGCGGTGCCGGGACAGCGCTCCGGCGGCGGCCCGGAGCCGCTGCGCGCGGTGCTGCCCGCCCCGCGGCCCGCGGAGCTGCGCTTCACGGTCCTCGGCCCGCTACGGGCCCGGCGCGGGCAGGCCCCCCTCGCGCTCGGCTCGCCCCAGCAGCGCGCCCTGCTCGCCGCGCTGCTGCTCCGCCGGGGCCGCCGGGCCACCGCGTCCGAACTCGTCGCCGGCCTCTGGGGGGACGAGCCCCCGCCCCGTGCGCGCGCCGCGCTGCGCACGTACGCCGCGCGGCTGCGCCGGGCGCTCGGCGAGGACGGGCAGCTCCTCGTCAGCGAGCGCGGCGGCTATGCGCTGCGCGGCCCGGACGGCCGCCCGCCCGCCCTCGACCTCGACGAGGCCGAGCAGCTGATCGCGCGTGCGCGGGCCGCCCGCGACCCGGCGGAGGCCCGCCGACTGCGCGACGCCGCCCTTGAGTTGTGGCACGGTGAACCGCTCGCCGGGCTGCCCGGGCCGTACGCGGCGGCGCAGCGGGTCCGGCTCGCGCGGTGGTGGAGCGAGCTCCTCGCGGAGACGTATCCGTACCGGGCGCCCGCGGCCGGGCAGCTTCCGGGGGCGCCCTCGGGGACGCCGCCGGGCCGTTCCGCGTTCCGGGAGCTCGACGACCGGCTCACCCGGGATGCGCGACGGGCCCTGCGGCTGCTGTCCGTACCGGAGGGCCCGGACCTCTCGGCCGGTGCCGCGGCGGCCCTGCTCGACGTCCCGGCGGACCGCGGCCGGGCGCTGCTGGAAGAGCTGCGGACCGCCGGCGCGCTGACGGAAACGGCCCCCGGCCGCTACGGGCGCGCGGGTGAACCCCTTCCGCCGGTCCGGGAGTTGCGGTCCGAGCTGCCCGAGGACGAGCGTACCCAGGCGCTTTCCCGGCTGCTGACCTGGTACGTGGCCCTGGGGCGGCAGGTGCACACGCTCCGCTACCCCGGCGAGCGGCTGCCGCAGGACCTCGTCCGGGTCCCCGCGGCCGCTCTGCCGCCCCTTCAGGACGCCGCCCGGGCCCTGGCCGTGTGGACCGAGGAGACACCGCCGGCGCTCGCGCTCGTCCGGCAGGCCGTGGCGGACGCCCCGGAGCTGGTCCGGCGCGCCGCCGATCTGCTGCTGCTCGCGCAGGTGACGGCGGACTGCGGGGCCCACGCCGCCGCGTTCGAACCGGCCGCGGCCGCGGTGGCGGCCCGGGCGGCCATGGACGGCGACGCCCGCGCCGAGGCCCGGGCCCGGGTCGCGCTCGCCGAGTGCACGGCCGCCGTCGGACGGTTCGCCCGCGCCGAACGGGAGGCCCGTCAGGCCGTCCGCCTCGCCCGGACGGCGAACGACCCCCTCGCGCTCTTCCGCGCCCCGCTGGCGGCCGGGGTGATCGCCCTGTACCAACGGCGGCACGACGACGCCGAGCGGCACCTCACCGCGGCCTGGGAGCGCTGCCGCGGCCGCGACGACCGGCTGGGCGAGGCCGCCGTGCTCGGTGCGCTCGCCCGGGTCTGGGCGGCGACCGGCAGCAGCGACGCCGTGCTGTTCGCCGAGCGCGGCGTGGGCCTCCACCGCACCTCCGGCGATGCTTCCCCGGGCCTCGCGCACGCCCGGTACGCCCTGGCCGAGGCGCTGTCGGCGGCCGGCCGGCACGCCGATGCGCTGCGCGAACTCTTCCAGGCGCTGCCGCTCTTCGAGGAGGACCGCCAGCGCCTGTGGGCGGGCCGCACCCGCAGCCGGATGGCCGCGGAGATGGTCGCGCTGATCCGGCCGGGCGAGGCGGTGTCCGCCGCCGAGGACGCCGCCGGACGGCTGCTGGTGCCCGGCGGTGAGCGCTGGCGCGCCGATGCGCTGACCGCGCTGGGGCAGGCCGAGACCGCGCTGGGCCGCAAGCAGAGCGCCCAGGGGCACTGGCGCGAAGCGCTCGCCGTCTACGAGGAGTTCGACGCCCCGGAGGCCGCCGAGGTGCGCGCCCTGCTGCGGGAGAGGGCGACCGCGGCGGCCCGGCCGCGGACCGGCGGGGCGCGCCCCGCCGCCGTGTCGCGCACCGCGGACGCCGCGAGCACCGGCACGGCGCTGCGCGAGCTGACCGCGGCCGTCCGCACCCTCCGCGACCAGCTCCGGCTGCAGGGCGCCGACGGCGGCCGGGCGGAGCCGGGCCACGGCGCCGCGGCCGGTTCCTCCGGGGACCGCGGCCCCGAAGCACCGGAGGCACGGGAAGCACTCGAAGCAATCGAATCGATCGAAGCCGAACTCACCGGCCTCATCGCGGACTTCGAGCGGACGAGCCGGGTGCGGCGGGCCGAGCTCGGCCGGCTGCGGGCCGATCTGGAGTCGGCGGTCTCCGCCGCGGCACCGGGGGAGCGGGGTGCCGGCGCGGCCGACGCGGCCGGCGCGGTCCGCGACCTCAGCCGCCGTCTCGCGCCGAAGCCGGGCCGCCCGGACGCAGGAAGTCCGCCAGTGCCGCGGTGAGTTCGGCGGGCGCGTCCTCCTGGACGAGGTGGCCCGCGCCCTCGATGAGCCGCAGCCGGGCACCGGGGATGCGGGCCGCCAGCTCGCGGCCCTTCCCGGCCGGGATCCAGGCGTCCTCGGCGCCCCAGCAGATCAGCGTCGGCAGGTCGAGTTCGCCGTAACGGCCCTGGATCTCGTCGGTGAACCGCTGGTCGTTCTGCTGGATCTGCCGGTAGAACGCCGGCTGCCCGGCTTCCGTGCACCACGGCTCCACCAGCCGGTCGAGGACGTCCGAAGGCAGGCCCGGACGGCTCGCGGAGGAGACGTAGGCCCGCACCAGCGCCCGGTGCAGTTCGGGCGGCAGCTGCCCGAAGACGCCGGGGTGGGCGCCCAGCAGCCGGTAGGTGGGCGAGCCCCAGGGCGCCAGGGCCACGGGGTCGACCAGGGCCAGCCGCTCGTACCGCGCACCGTGCAGCAGATGGGCCCGCAGGGCGACGCAGCCGCCGAAGTCATGGGCGACCACGGCCGGCCGGGACGCCTCCCGGTCCAGCTCCCAGTGCGCCAGCAGCTCGCCGAACACCCGGGCCTGCGCGGCGAGCGAGACGTCCTGGCCGTCCCGCTGCGCGGAGACGCCGTAGCCGGGCATGTCCCAGACGAACACCCGGTGGTGCGCGGCGAGCGCCCGCGCGATCCCGCGCCAGACGTACGAGGAGAACGGCGTGCCGTGCAGCAGCACCACCGGCGGCGGGCCGGCCGACCGCTCCCCGAGGGCGGCCCACCGCACCTCGTCCCCCGACGCCGTGCGGAACGTGCGATCCAGCAGCCACTCTGTCATGACTGTAAGGGTATTTACTCCTTACGGGCGTGTCGAGGGTGCGTGCGAGCATCGCGAGGAGAGCATGCGCCCCCGCGCCGGGCGTGCGCCCCGGGGGCGCCTCGTAGAATCGGGGCACCATGGTTTACCTCGACCACGCCGCCACCACCCCGATGCTCCCGGAGGCGGTGCAGGCGATGACCGCCCAGCTGACCGTCACGGGGAATGCGTCCTCGCTGCACGCCGACGGCCGGCGGGCCCGCCGCACCGTTGAGGAGGCGCGGGAATCCCTCGCCGCCTCGCTCGGCGCACGTCCGAGTGAGATCGTCTTCACGGCGGGCGGCACCGAGGCCGACAACCTCGCGGTCAAGGGCCTGTACTGGGCGCGCCGGGCGGCCGACCCGGCCCGCGACCGGGTGCTCGCCAGCCCGGTGGAGCACCACGCCGTCCTCGACGCCGTGGAATGGCTCGCCGAGCAGGAAGGCGCCCGCGTCGAGTGGCTGCCGGTCGACCCCTACGGCCGGGTGCACGCCGAGGCGCTGCGCGAGGCGATCGTCCGCAACCCCGCCGATGTCGCGCTGGCCACCGTCATGTGGGCCAACAACGAGATCGGCACCATCCAGCCGGTCCGTGAACTCGCCGAGGTGGCAAGGGAGTTCGAGATCCCGCTGCACGCCGACGCGGTGCAGGCGGTGGGCCAGCTGGAGGTCGACTTCGCCGCCTCCGGGCTGGCCGCGATGACGGTCTCCGGGCACAAGATCGGCGGCCCGTACGGCATCGGCGCTCTGCTGCTGGGCCGCGAGTACGCCCCGGTGCCGGTGCTGCACGGCGGCGGCCAGGAGCGGCACGTCCGCTCCGGCACCCTCGACCCCCCCGCCATCGCGGCCTTCGCCGCCGCCGGCCGGCACGCCGTGGCGCACCGCGCGGACTTCGCCCGGGACATCGGCGCGCTGCGCGACGACCTGATCAAGGCGGTGCGGGCGGCCGCCCCGGACGCCGTCCTCGGCGGCGACCCGGACCCGGCCGGCCGGCTGCCCGCCAACGCGCACTTCTCCTTCCCCGGCTGCGAGGGCGACTCCCTGCTGCTCCTCCTGGACGCCCAGGGCATCGCCTGCTCCACCGGCTCCGCCTGCACCGCCGGCGTCGCCCAGCCCAGCCACGTCCTGCTGGCCACGGGCATGTCCGCCGACCTGGCGCGCGGCACGCTGCGCTTCTCCCTGGGGCACACCTCCACGAGCGAGGACGTGGCGGCGCTGGCCCAGGCCATCGGCCCGGTGGTCGAACGCGCCCGGAGCGCGGGGCTGAGCTAGGCGCGCCGCTTCTGGGCGGATCCGGGTCCGCGCCCGGCCGCACGGACGAGGCGCAGATAGCGGTCCCAGTCCCAGTGCGGGCCGGGGTCGGTGTGGTCCGTCCCCGGCACCTGCACATGGCCGACGATGTGCTCCCGGTCGGCCGGGAAGCCGTAACGGTGGCAGATATCGGCGGTCAGCCGGGCCGACGACTCGTACATGGCGTCGGTGAAGTCCTCCGGGCGGTCGACGAAGCCCTCGTGCTCGATGCCGATGCTCCGCTCGTTGAAGCCGCGGTTGCCGGCGTGGAACGCCACGTCCAGCTCCCGCACCATCTGGGCGATGTGCCCGTCCTTGCGGACGACGTAGTGGGCCGCCGCCTCGTGGTCGGCGTTCCGGAACACCCGCAGTGCGGTGGCGTAGCTGCCCTGGACGACGTGGATGACCACCCGGTCGACGGGGTAGTCGGCGGGCCGGTCCGCCCGGCGGTAGTTCGCCCCGGACGCCGCCACCCACTGGGCGCCCCGGTGGTCGACCTCGCCGGCCCGCCGCGGCAGGTCGTTCCCCGGCAGCTGCCACCACCAGTGCCGCAGCTCGTCCCACCCGGTCGCCACCACGGCCCCGGCGGCCACCGCACCGCCGCCCGCCAGCCACAGCGCCCGCCGCCGGGTGATCCCCGCCGCGGCTCCCCGCCGCCCGCCCGCCTGCCGCCCGTCCGGCTGTTCTCCCGCCTCGCCCCGGTCGTCCGGCCGCTCGTCCGGCCGTTCCCCGGCCCTGTCCCGCTGTTCGGCGGCCGGCTCCCCGACCCTGCTCTTCCCCATGCGCTGCTTAACGCTTTCCGCACTGTCGGCGGTTCCGTCTACCCTGGACGGGCTATGACTGACGACGCCCCCCGCCGCCTCCGCGTACTCGCCGCCATGTCCGGCGGTGTCGACTCCGCCGTCGCCGCCGCCCGAGCCGCCGAGGCCGGCCACGACGTGACCGGCGTGCATCTCGCCCTGTCCGAGAACCCGAAGTCCTTCCGCACCGGCGCCCGCGGGTGCTGCACGATCGAGGACTCGCACGACGCCCGCCGCGCCGCCGACGTCATCGGCATCCCCTTCTACGTCTGGGACCTCGCCGAGCGCTTCCGCGAGGACGTCGTCGACGACTTCATCGCGGAGTACGAGGCCGGACGCACCCCGAACCCCTGCCTGCGCTGCAACGAGAAGATCAAATTCGCCGCGCTGCTGGACAAGGCGCTGGCCCTCGGCTTCGACGCGGTGTGCACCGGCCACTACGCCACGGTCGTGGTGCGCCCGGACGGCAGCCGCGAGCTGCACCGCGCCACCGACATGGCCAAGGACCAGTCCTACGTCCTCGGCGTCCTCGACGACCGCCAGCTGGCGCACGCGATGTTCCCGCTCGGCGACACCGAGACGACCAAGGCGGAGATCCGCGAGGAGGCCGCCCGGCGCGGCCTGTTCGTCGCCAAGAAGCCGGACAGTCACGACATCTGCTTCATCGCCGACGGCGACACCCAGGGCTTCCTCGCCAAGCGGCTCGGCACGGCCCCCGGCGACATCGTCGACGAGGCCGGCAACCGCCTCGGCAGCCACGAGGGCGCGTACGGCTTCACGATCGGCCAGCGCAAGGGCCTGCGGATCGGCCACCCGGCCCCGGACGGCAAGCCGCGCTACGTCCTCGACATCTCCCCGGTCGACAACACCGTCACGGTCGGGCCCGCCGAGTCCCTCGACGTCACCGGCCTCACCGCGATCCGCCCCCGCTGGTGCGGCCGCCCGCCGACGGCCGGCCCCGCCACGTACACCGCCCAGCTGCGCGCCCACGGCGGCGAGACCGAGGTCACCGCGGAGCTGGTCGACGGCACCGAGCTCCGGGTGACCTTCACCGAGCCGGTCCGCGGCGTCGCCCCCGGCCAGGCCATCGTCCTCTACGACGGCACCCGCGTGGTCGGCTCGGCGACGATCGCCACGACCGAGCGGCGGGCGCGGGCGCAGGAGGCCGCTCAGTAGGTGTAGAGGGCCGTGGTGTCGAGGGCGAGGTCGAACGGTTCGCCGATCGGCACGGGCTTGCCGAAATCGGTCTCCAGCGACGCGCGGTAGTGCTCCCCCTCAGGCAGCGAGTAGAGCAGGCACGTGCCCTCTATGGGGTTCACGATGAGGTAGTACGGAATTACCGCCTGGGCGTACTTCTTCACCTTCTTGTTGGTGTCGTCCTCGGGATGGGATTCCGAGACGATCTCACCGACGTAGACCACTCCGTCGATCATTTCCGCGTGGTGGTCCGGAAACGTCGCATCGAATTCCGCGAATCGCCGCATCTCTACGGTCTGCACTGGGCTCATCAGGTGGTTCACAGGCAGGAGACGCTGACCACCACGATGCGTTCCCCGCGCACGTCCGTCAGATAGCTCAGCATGAGATATCGGCCCCCGGGAGTCCTTCCGTGCTCGACCCGAAGCCCCGGCGACGGTCCTTGGTAGGCAGCGCCTTCTAAGTAGATCATCGAGTTGACGACGGCGAGCTCGGCGCAGATCCGTTCGGTCTCTGCTCTGACCGAGGGCGGCAGGCTGTCACCGTAGTCGTCGGGCTCGTACTCCCACGTCCACGTGCTCACCCCGCCTCCAGCGCCTCGACCTCACACTGCGCGGTGCGCACGATGCTCCCGATCAGACGAACGGCGGCCTCTCTTTCGTCTCCGGCCTCGCTGGACTCCAGGACTTGTTCCGCCGCGTGGAATCGGGCTGCTCTGGCCGGATCACGCTCGATGGCGACGAAGATGGCCCAGCGACGGTAGAACATGCGGATCGGTGCCGTGCTGCCGTCCTGGCCCGCCCGGTCGAAGGCCTGCTGCATCTCCTCGACCAGCTCCGTTAGCTTGGCGGGGGCCAGTGCGGCGACTGCCGAGCGCAGTGCCGGGAGGGTCAGATCAGGCATCGGCATGAGGGGACCTTCGCTGTGCACTGGTTGGCTGCTCATGCGGAACTCGTCTCCTCGCTCTGCCGGGCGTCCCAGCCTACTCGCGCGCCGTCCGCAGCTGCCGGGAATCCTGACGGCACCCGTGACGCGGTTCGTGTCATGCGGCACACCGCACCTCCGGCGAGGCAGAGCGACAGTCTCGGCAATGCCCGGGACGGTCGGCGCGAAAAGCGCGATCGCAGCCATCGCAGTTCTGGAGAGGGACGACGGGTGGGCGCTCGGGCTGTGGGGGCGGGCTCGTACGGGATGGTGGGCGCAGGGCGGACAGACGGTGGGCGAGGAGGCGGGCCGGGCGGCGGTTGAGGCGTGCGGGGAGGCCGCTGGTCAGGGCTTCGGTGATCTCCTGTGGGGCCGCCCCGCGATCGAGCCAGTCCGTGACGGCCGGGGCGAGGGCCGTGATCTCCCGCTCGGAGAGGAGCAGACGGCGGTCGCGGTGGGGGAGGCGGGTGAGGAGGTCGGTGGCCTCGGGGGCGGGCGCCGGCGGCGTGGGCTCTTGCTCGGTGGTGGGCTCGGGGACGGGGACGGGGACGGGGGCGGGTGCTGCGGCGGGTTCCGGTTCCGCTCCCGGCAGGTCGTACGCGAAGGTCCGGGTGATGATCCGGCCGCCCGGCCCGCGCTCGATACGGCGCTCCAGCCAGCCCTCGTCCTCCAGCTCGCGTAACGCCTCCGCGATGACCTTCTTGCCCTCGGCGAAGTGCGCACAGAGGGCGGCGATGGTGATGGGCGCGCCATCGGGGAGGGACAGGATGTACGCGGCCACGCCGACCGTGACCGCGCTACCGGCGCGCTGCGCAAGGCGGTTGGCGAGGACGGTGAAGTGGGAGGTCTGGCGCGTACGGATGTGGATGACGCCGCTGGAAGGGCATGAGGGCGCGGGCGAGGGCGCGTTAGACTGCGCTGAAGTCATCGGGAAGGTCTCTTCTTCCTTGTGATCAGGCCCTCGGGTTGGGATTGCCGTCCCGCCGAGGGCCGTTCTGTGTGCGGTTGTGGGGGTGCGTCGTGGTGGTCGAACTGCGGCGAGCGTAACCGCATTCCGGACGCTTTCGCGCTCAAGTCACCCAATGGGGTGAGGAGTTGGGCGACGAGGGCGCCGGTAGGTGGGTGGGGTTCTTTCCCCGGGTTCTTTGGTAGTCGGCCGGGTCACCGGCGGTCGGTGGGGCGGAACCTGGTGCCGCCCCACCGGTGTCCGCTCAGACGGCTTCCGGTGCGACCTGCGCGTACGCGAGGAAGGACGCCCAGGCCCCGGGGGTGACGGTGAGGTGGGGGAGCGCGGTGTCCTTGGAGTCGCGGATGTGGATGGTGTGGGGGCAGGTGGCGACCTCTATGCAGGCTTCGCCGGTGCCACCGCTGTAGCTGCTCTTGAACCATGCCAGTTCGGTGTTCATGCTGATGCTTCTCCTGTCAGCAGATGCTGAATATGGGCCCGCGACGCTTCTGCGTCGTGGGCCTGAGAACGGAGTGTGCCGTACACATGACTCATTACGCTGACATCGTCCGGCTCCGTAAGGAAGTAGCTGCCGCGGTGACCTTCGACGTAACCGATTGTGTGGTGGTCAGGCGTTTCCAACAGCGTCATCGGGCCGTCCATCCCAGCGTGGGTCACGCGGGCGAGCGGCATGACCTGGAGTTGGATGTTGTGCAGCTCGGACAGCATGAGGAGATTCTTCAACTCCCCTTCCCAGACGGCCTGGCCGCCGATCTTTCGCTGGAGCACGGGCTCCTCCAGGACGAACGTCATACGGCAGGCCGGCTTACGGGTCAGCAGTGACTGCGTTGCCAGCCGAGCTTGGACAGACCGCTCGATCTCGTCGTCTTCCATGCTGGGCCGCACACACCGGAACACCGCCCGCGCGTATTCCTCCGTCTGCAACAGCCCGTGCAGGAAGTGTGTCGAGTACGCATGCAACGCCAGCGCCTGGGCCTGGAGGTTTACGTACTCCTCCGCCCACGCCGGATGGTGCTTCTCCGCGACATCGGGGATCAGTACGCGCAGCACGCCGTTCGCGCCGAGCGCCCCGTCCACCGCGTCGACGTAACCCGGCTTCGGTGGTCGCTCGCCGCGTTCGACCATCGCGATGAGGGACTCGGAGTACGGGATGAGGTCGGCCAGCTCGCGGCGCGTCATCGCGCGTTGTTCGCGCAGGAAGCGGGACTGCTTCCCGAAGATCCTGAGGGTGACGGGTGGTTCGTCGTTGTGGGGCATCGCACACCTCGCACAGTTGCAGCGTGGTGACGCACAGTCGCGCCGTTCCTGTGGCCAGGCTAGATGCGCGTGCAGATGCTTGTCCGCATGATGAACGAACCACCAGGATCCGAACTTTCCGAGCGTTCGGGGTTGCCCGATGCTGCCGAAGGCGGGGCTCCGCGGATGAGGCTGCTGCCCTGGACCACGCCGGACGACCGGTCCTGTTTCCTGATCAGCGACGCTGCGGGCGGGCCGGTGTCCGACCTCGCCGACAGCATCGAGGAGATGCAACTGGACATCGGCGAGGAACTGCTGCGCCACGCACGGGCGATGCATGCCGATCCGAAGGTGCCGGACCGTGAGTTCCGCTATCTCTCGCGGCGGCTCGCCGAGGCGCTGGGCGATGCGCTGCGCGTCGCCCGTAACTGACCGCGGCGCGCTCTCCAGGTACTGCGCCGGGCCCCCGTCAGGACGGCGCGTGGAGGTCCAGGGACTCCAGGAACGGCAGCAGTTCGGCGGTGAACGCGTCCGGCCGTTCCATGGAGGGGAAGTGCGCGGTGTCCTCGATCGTCGTGATGCGGCCGTTGGCCACCGTGCGGACGAGCCGTTCGGCCATGCCGAGGTGGTCGCTGGAGTCCAGGGCGCCGTTGACGGACAGGACGGGCACGGTGATCGAGGCCGCACGCGCCCAGGTGTCGGAGACCGGCACCAGCCAGTCCTTCTCGTCGGCGGTGTGCTTGCCGATGGTGTGCCGGGCCATTTCCCGCAGCCGGGCGACGACCTCCGGGCGGACGTCGTCGAGCGTGCGGTGCGGGCCGGCCGCGAAGCGTACGAAGGCGTCGATCCAGCCCTCGATGTCACCGGCGGCCAGCGCCGCGGCCTCCGCGGCCCGCACCTCCGCGACCCAGGGGTCGCGCCATTCCGGCTCGCTGGTGCCGGCGCCGCTGACCACCAGGGCGCGTACCAGCTCCGGGTGCTCAAGTGCGGTGTCCACGGCGGTACTTGCCCCCATCGAGACGCCGATGAGCACCGCCGGGCCGACGCCGAGGTGGCGCAGCAGTGCGGCCACGTCGTCGGTGGGCCGGAACGGCCGGTCCGCGTTGGAGGAGTCGCCGTGTCCACGGGCGTCGGGGGTGATGACCCGGTGGTGCGCGGCGAGCGCCGCCACCTGGTCGTCCCACATGCGGTGATCGAAGAAGCCGGCGTGCAGCAGGACCAGCGGGAGGCCGCGACCGATGTCCCGGTAGGCGAGGTGGCCGTTCCCGTACGCGAAAGAGTGCATCTCTCGGGCGTCTGTCATGACAATCAAGGTGTCATGACCTTGGGTTCATGGCAACCAAGGTGTCATTCTGGTGCGGTGACCGATACCGACCAGACCCGTAAGCCCCGTACGCCCCGTAAGCCCCATGAGCCGCTTGAGCCCGATGACCTGGCCCGCCGGCTCACCGAAGTGTTCGCCCTGGTGGGCCCGTTGTACCGGCGGGTGCAGCGCAAGGTGGAACTGAACGCGCCGATCGAGGGGCTCTCCGTCGGCGTGCGCGCGGTCCTGGACCTGCTTCGGGAGCACGGGCCGATGACCGTCCCGCAGATGGGCCGGGCGCAGGCGCTCAGCCGGCAGTTCGTGCAGCGCATGGTCAACGACGCCGCGGCCGGGGAGCTGGTCGAGAGCGTCCCGAACCCCGCGCACCAGCGGTCCTCGCTGATCCGGCTGACCGAGGCCGGCCGGGCGGCCATCACGGCGGTGACGGCCCGGGAACGGGCGCTGCTGCGCCAGGTCGGCGGCGATCTGACCGATGCCGAGGTGACGGCGTGCCTGCGGGTCCTCCGGAGCATGCTGGACCTCTTCGACGACGTCGAGGTCAACTGAGCCCGGACCGGCCCGGCCCGGCGGGGAGGGGAGGGGTCTTCCCGTACCGCCAGGTGGGCCTTCCCGCACTGACAAATGTCACGGTGAAGGCAGGACAGACGGGGCTGTTGGGCGGGCGGAGCCCTGCGGGAAGCTGAGGGTGTTGCGGAGGACGGTGGCGCGCAGGTCGGCACCGGGGGACGCCGTCAGCTGGTCACCGTCTCATTTTGGGGGAGAAAGCCGTGAGTTCGAAGCAGTCCGTCGCCGAGGGCAAGCAGGGTAAGCCGGGCAGGCCGGGGGAGCCGGGCACGCGGGAGATGTCGGGGAAGGACGTGCTGCGGAGCTTCGTTCCGCTGATCGTGGACGCGGGGATTCCGATCGCCTCGTACTACGTCCTCAAGAACGGCTTCGGGCTCAGCACGGTGGCGGCGCTGGGCTGGAGCAGTGTGGTGCCGGCCCTGCGGACCGTGTGGGACCTGGTCGCCAGTCGCCGGGTCAACGGTCTGGCCCTGCTGATCCTCGTGGTGAACGTCGTCGGGCTGGCGATGACCGCGGTGGCCGGTGACGCCCGGCTGATGATGGCCAAGGACAGCGCGGTGAGCAGCACCGTCGGCATCGTGATCCTGCTCTCCGTGCGGTCGAAGCGGCCGCTGATGACGGCGGGCCTCAAGCCCTTCGTGACGAAGGGCAGCACGGCCGGGGACGCCGCCTGGGACCGGCTGCTGGCGGGATCCGCGGCGTTCCGGCGGGCCGAGCGGCGGTTCTCGGTGATCTGGGGGACCGCGCTGCTGACCGAGTGCGTGCTCAAGGTGGTCGGTGCGTACACCCTGCCCGTGGACACCATGGTCTGGCTGGGGACGGTGCTGACGGTCGTGGCCATTCTGGTGGCGATGGTCGTCGGCGGCGGCAGCTGCGCCGACCCGATGGAGAAGATGGTCGCGGCAGAGGCCGGGCGGATGGCCGGAGCGGACGCTTCCGCGGACGGGGCCGGGCCGGGCGCGGTCGACGCGGCGGCGGAGCCGGTGGGGGCCGGAAGCTGACGCTCCGGGCGGCGCAGGGGAGGGGTGGTGACCTGGTCACCACCCCTCTTCTGTGGAAAACGCGCTGGCCAGCGACGTTGTCGGTGGTCCGGTAGGCACACGGAGGGCGAAGGTGTGTGCCGGGCACACCTGGGCGCCGGGGGAAGCGGGACCGCAGGGTGGACTCCACGAACCGGATGAAGGGGGAGTCCGATGGGAGCCCGGTCCACCGTCCTTGAAGCACCCGGCGCCGACGTGGTCGACGCCCTGGCGTTCGGCCGCGGCCGGACCCGACGGGTGCGGTCCGCCTACCACACACTGCCCGAGCGGGCGTCGGACGCGCTGATCGACGAGCTCGGCGCGATGCTCTTCGCCTCGCTGGCCCGAAGTGACCAGCGGCGCAAGGGTGAGCAGTACCTGCGCGGCCTGCTGTCCGCGCAGGGCCGCAAGTCGATCCGCAACATCGCCTCCTTCGTCGGCGGCCGCACCGCCGAGCAGAGCCTGCACCACTTCATCAGCTCCTCCACCTGGCACTGGCGGCCGATGCGCGCGGCGCTGGCCCGCTACGTCGACCAGGTGCTGCGCCCGGAGGCCTGGGTGGTGCGGCCGATCGTCATCCCCAAGGCCGGACACCACTCCGTCGGCGTCGAGCGGCGCTACATCCCCTGGCTCGGTCAGGTCGTCAACGGCCAGCAGGCGCTGGGCGCGTGGGCCGCCACCGCGCACGCCGCCGTCCCGGTCGACTGGCAGCTGCTCGGGGCCGGCGACCAGGAGGGCGGCGCGCCGGACGAGCGGCTCGCGGCGACCCCGGTGGGCTGCGCCGCGGCGACCGTGACCGGGATCGGCGGTGGCTGGGGCGTCAGCGCCCGGCCCGTCGTCCTGGACCTGCCCGGCGTCGAACTCCTTGCGGCGGTACGGCAGTTCGCGGAGACCGGGCTGCCGCTGGTGGCCGTCACCTCCGGGACCGCCCGGGTCGTGCCGGCCGATCCGGCGCTGCCGGGCCCGGCCGGCCGGGAGTTCTCCGCCCAGCAGCTGCTGCACATGGTCCGTACCCTGCGCCGGCCGGTCGACTGGTACGACCCGCTGGCCGGAACGGTGCGCCGCACCCAGGTCGCGGGCGTCCGGGTGCACCTCGCCGGAGTGCCGCGGAGCCGGCCGTTCCTGCTGGCCGGTGAGTGGGACGCGGCGCGCGGCGGGTCCGGCCACTACTGGCTGAGCGATCTGCGCGGGGCCACCCCCGGCCAGGTGCTACGGCTGGGCAAACTGGCGCTGCGGGTGGACCGGGACGTCGTCGAAGTCTCCTCGCAGGTGGGCCTGATGGACTTCGAGGGCCGGTCCTACGAGGGCTGGCACCGGCACACCACGCTCGCCTCGGCCGCACACGCGGTCCGCATCCTGGGCGGTGTGGAGAGCGTGCAGCGGGCCGGGTGAACGACGCCGCGGTCCCGGCCGGGCCTCAAGGCAGCGGGCGGTGGGCCGGCGGCGGCGCCGCGGGGCCGTCCTCGTACGGGCGGAGCGCGCCGCGCACCCGCTGGAGGCGCAGGGCGAGCTGGATCTCCAGGGTCTGGGCGGGCTTCTGCCAGTCCGGGCCGAGGAGTTCGGTGATCCGCTCCAGCCGTCGGGAGACGGTGTTGGGGTGGACGTGCAGCGCCTCGGCCGCGTACGTCGGGCTGCCGCCGGCGTCGAAGTACGCCTCCAGGGTCGGCACGAGCTGGGTGAACCGCTGGGCGTCGTAGGCGAGCACCGGGCCGATGGCGTCCTCGATGAAGCCGGAGACGTCCCGGACGTCACCCAGCAGCACACCGAGGAAGCCCAGGTCGCGGGCGGAGGCGGTGGTGCCGTGGCAGTCCAGCGCGGCCAGCGCGTCCAGACAGCGCATCGCCTCCTGGAACGCCGGGCGCACCGGCTCCAGGCCGGTGAACGGGCCCGCCGCGCCGACCGTGACGGGATGGTCGAGCAGCGGCGTGAGCGCGTCGGAGACCGCCTTGGCGGCGGCGCCCGCGTCCGCGCCGGGCAGCAGCAGCGAGATCACCCCGTCCCGGATGCTGCGCAGCCCGCCCATCCGGTAGGTGTACGACGAGGCCCAGATCAGGGCCCGGCCCTGGGCGCCGCCCTCGGGCCGGGCGACCACCACGACGTGCGGCCGGCCCAGGTCGATGGAGAGCCGGCGGGCCCGCTCCTGGAGCTGCTCGGTCTGCCCGTGCGGGACGGTGAGCAGATCGTCGAAGAAGGCGTCGCGGATCTGGCTCTCGGCGATGGTCGTGCTGCGCAGCATCAGCTGCATGACGGCGGCGGTGCGGGCGGTCTGCGCCATCAGCCGCTGGTCGATCTCGCCGGTGCCGGACGGCCGGACCACGAGCGTGCCGAGGTCCTCGGCGCCGGCGGCGACCGGGGCGACCCAGGTGCCGTCCGGCAGCCGGGCCGGCCGGTGGTGGTGGTGCGCGTCGAGGGCGGCCCGGGCCAGCACCTCGGGCTCCGGGCCGGGCCGTTCGCCGGCCGGGGCGAGGGTGGCCCCGTCCGGTCCGACGACCAGCACCGCGGCCTCCAGCTCCTCGCCGGCCAGCTGGGCCAGCGCGTGCAGATCGCCGCCCTCCAGCAGCAGACCGGTCAGCCGGGCCTGTGCGTCCTGGCCGCGTAACGCCTCCGCCAGACCGGACTTGGCCGCGGACACGGCGAGTTCGAGCTCGGCGATCTCGGCCTGGACGGTGTTCAAGGTGCGGGACTTCTCGATCGCCACCGCCGCCAGGTCGGCGAGCGAGGTCATCAGCGCGATCTCGTCCGGGGTGAAGTGCCGGACCTTGCGGTCGGCGCAGTACAACACCCCGAGGAAGGAGTCGGCGTGCCGCAGCGGGACCGCGAGGACCGCGCGCAGCCCCTCGGCGCGCACCACCCCGTCGATGACCTCGGAGTGCGCGATGCGCTCGTCGGAGAGGTAGTCAGGGGTCCAGAACGGGGCCGAGCCGCCCTGGACGTCCGAGGTCAGTCCGGAGGCGCCGGGCACCGGCATGCCCTCGGTCAGCGCGGTGGTCTGGCCGTCCGCGGTGTGGACGTAGAAATCGCCGCCCGGGTCGCCGTCCGTCCCGTCCGGGAAGCTGATGTAGGACATGTCCACGTGCAGCAGCAGCCGGGCCCGCCGGGTGATCACCTTCAGCAGCGCGTGGAGGGTGTACGGGAGGGTGAGGTCGCGGGCCGTCTCCACCAGGGCGTTGAGGCCCGCCTCACGCTGTTCGCGGTGCTGGAAGAGGGCCTGGACCCGTAACCCGAGATCGCGGGCGCGGGAGAGCCGGGCGAGGTGTTCGGGCGGGGCGCCGGCGGCCCGGGCGTCATGGACGAGGGCGTCGAAGGCGCTGGGCGGGGCTTCCTGCGCGAGCAGTTCGAGGACGGCGACCGCATCGGCAGCCGTCTCAGGACGCGAAAACACAAACAACCCCCCGCATGGCGAATCCCCCCTCGCGCCTGGGTTGAACGTAGAGGGTCGGGCCGGGGCAGTCAACGTTGGACTG
Organism: Streptomyces sp. NPDC048197; assembly: GCF_043202395.1. Lineage (NCBI taxonomy): Bacteria > Bacillati > Actinomycetota > Actinomycetes > Kitasatosporales > Streptomycetaceae > Streptomyces > Streptomyces sp. NPDC048197. Next base: position 79,783 of record NZ_JBIDAJ010000015.1, on the reverse strand, counting down.
AGCCAATGACGCGAAGGAAGACGTTTACCCGGTGGAGATGGAACAAATCCGTCCGGTCGAGGGTGTTCAGGACACCGGCCGGGGCCCCGGAGTGTGTTGCCTGGTGACCTTCTGGCCAAAGGTCTGGGTGAGACAGAGTGGGCACCCGGTGCGGCAGGAGAGCCGTACCGGCCACAATGTCAACGGCACGGGGGACCATGATGCGTGCAGCAGTTCAGGACTACACCCGCTCGCTCGAACGCAGTGAGCGTGCCCGCACCCGCGCGGACCGGCCGGACGTCTTCACCCTCCGCGGCCGCGAATGGGACCTCCTCGACGAGGTCTTCGCCCCGAACTACGCGCCCTCCACCGGAGTTTCGCTGGAATTCCTCGGCTGCTTCGAGGAGGTGCAGCTGCCCCGCCGCGGCTCCCTGCTGGAGATCGGGTCGGGCACCGGCATCGTCGCGGTGATGGCGGCGCTGATGGGCTGCGACCGGGTGGTGGCCACCGACATCAACCCGCAGGCCGTCCGCAACACCGCCCGCAACGCCCGCCGGCACGGCGTCGCCGACCGGCTGCGCGCCGTCTACAGCGACCTGTTCGCGGCCCTGCCCGCCCATGAACGCTTCGACATGGTCTTCTGGCACTCCAACTACGTGCTCGCACCGGCCGATTACCGCTACCGCACCGCCCAGGAATGCGCCTACGTCGACCCCGGCTACGAGGCCCACCGCCGGTACCTCACCGAGGCGCCCCGCTGGACCACACCGGGCGGCAGCGCCTACCTCCACTTCAGCAGCCGCGGCGACCTGGACGTGCTGTACGGCCTGGCCGAGGAGACCGGCCGGAAACTGCTCACCCGGCGCCGGCGGGAGATCCAGGACGGCCCGGACACCGTCGAGCACCTGCTCCTCCAGGTGGTGGCCGCCTGATGCGCATCCTCCTGGTCGACAACTACGACTCCTTCACCTACAACCTCGTCCACCAGATGGCCGACGTCACCGGCGAGCACCCGGTGGTCATCCGCAACGACGACCCGGACTGGCGCCCGGAGACGCTCGACGACTTCGACGCCGTCGTGCTCTCCCCGGGACCCGGCACCCCGGAGCGCGCCGCCGACTTCGGCATCTGCCGCGAGATCGTGCAGACCTGCGAACTGCCGCTGCTCGGCATCTGCCTGGGCCACCAGGGCCTGGCCCACTGGCACGGCGGCACCGTCCGCCGCGCCCCCGAGCCCCGGCACGGCCGTACCTCCCCCGTCCTCCACGACGGCACCGGACTGTTCGCCGGCATCCCCTCGCCCACCGAAGTGGTGCGCTACCACTCGCTGACCGTCACCGACCTGCCCGCCGAACTGGAGGCGACCGCCTGGACGCCGGACGGGGTGCTGATGGCGCTGCGCCACCGCCACCGACCCCTGTGGGGCGTCCAGTTCCACCCAGAATCCATCTGCACCGCGGACGGCCACCGGCTGATCCGCAACTTCGTCGAGCTGGCCCGGGCCCACCGGCCGGCCCGGCCACGGCCGCGGCTCGCCCCGGCGGCCCAGGCGCCCGCGGACGACGCCCCTCCGCCGCGCCGCCTGGAGGTACTGGTCGAGACCGTGCCCACCCGCGCGGCCGACGAAGTGGTCTTCGACGCGCTCTTCCGCGGCGGGCCGTACGCCTACTGGCTGGACGCCTCCCGGCAGGACGCCGACCGCGGACGGTTCTCCGTCATGGGGGACGCCGCCGGCCCGCTCGCCCGGGTCGCGCACGCCGACGTCACCGCCACCACGGTCACCGTCACCGGCGCGGGCACCACCACGGTCAGCCACCGGCCGTTCCTGGACTGGCTCGACCACGACCTGCGCGGCCTCGACGTCCAACACCCCGATCTCCCTTGCGACTTCGCGCTCGGCTGGGTCGGCTACCTCGGCTACGAACTCAAGGCCCAGTGCGGCGGCGAGCGGGCGCACCGCTCGACCGAACCGGACGCCACCATGGTCTTCGCCGACCGCGCCGTCGTCCTCGACCATCTGGACGGCACCACCTACCTGCTCGCCCTCGCCGAGGACGGGCACCCGGACGCCGCCCGCACCTGGCTCGCGGACACCGCCCGGCGGATCACCGCACTGGCCGGCCGCACCCCCGCCCCGCCGGCCGCCCCGCAGCCGCTGCGCGACCTGCGGCTGCGGCACGACCGGGAGCGGTACCTCCGCCTCATCGAGGAGTGCCAGGAGGAGATCGCCGCCGGCGAGACCTACGAGGTGTGCCTGACCAACATGGCCGAGGCGGACGGCGACCTCGACCCCTGGGACGCCTACCGGACGCTGCGGCGGGTCGGCCCGGCGCCGTTCGGGGCGCTGCTCGCCTTCGGGGAGACGGCCGTCCTGAGCACCTCCCCGGAACGGTTCCTCCGCATCGGCGCGGACCGGATCGCCGAATCCCGGCCCATCAAGGGCACCCGGCCGCGCGGCGCCACCCCCGCCGAGGACGCGGCGCTCCGCGACCAGCTGCGGGCCGACGAGAAGGACCGCTCGGAGAACCTGATGATCGTCGACCTGGTCCGCAACGACCTGGGCCGCTGCGCCGAGCCGGGCAGCGTACGGGCCGACGACCTGTTCCGCGTGGAGAGCTACGAGACCGTGCACCAGCTCGTCAGCACCGTCCGCGCCCGGCTCCGCCCGGAACGCTCGGCGGTGGACTGCGTCCGGGCCGCCTTCCCCGGCGGCTCGATGACCGGCGCGCCCAAGATCCGCACCATGCAGATCATCGACCGTCTGGAGGGCGGCCCGCGCGGCGTCTACTCCGGGGCGATCGGCTACTTCTCGCTCTCCGGCGCCGCGGACCTGAGCATCGTCATCCGCACCGTGGTGCTCACCCCGGGCCGGGTCCGCTACGGCACCGGCGGCGCGATCGTCGCGCTGTCCTGCCCCGAGGCGGAGTTCGAGGAGACCGCGGTCAAGGCGGCGCCCCTGCTGGCCCTGACCGACGCGGACTTCCCCGGCCGCCGGCCGGCCCCGCAGCCCGCCTGACCACACCACCGGTCAGCCGACCGGGCCGCCCAGGAGCTTGCCGACGCGTTCGCGCAACTCCTCCCAGGCGGCCCGGCGGTCGGCCAGCCAGGCCCGCTCCAACTCGCCCGCCAGCTGCCGCAGGCACACCCCGAACTCGGTGAGCACGGCCAGGTCCAACCGGGCCGAGACATGCCGGCCGGAGAGCGTGTCCCCGCTCAGCAGCGCCCGCCGGGACACCGCCTCCAGCGTCCGCGGGGTCAGCGCGCTGGTCACGCCCCAGGCCACCAGCCCGTCGGCATAGCGGGTGTCGGGCCCGGCCGGCCCGTGCGCCTCGGTGGCGGTCCACACCAGCCGCGGCGGCCGGGCACCCGCCGCGGCCAGCGCACGCCAGCGGTCCCCGGCCAGCCCGTGCTCGTACGCGTGGTAGACCAGCCGGGCGTGGGCGAGCGCGGTACGGCCCATGGGCGGGCGGCCGGGCGGCGCACCGGCCGCGGCGAGCCGGGCATCGACCGCGGCGTCCAGCGGGGCGACCGGCAGCGACACGGCCGTGTGGACGCCGTCGAGCCGCAGCCCGGCCCGGCGGGCCCGCTCCAGACCGGTGAACAGGGCCCGTTGCACCTGTTCGTAGCGGTGCACGGAGAAGACCGGGGTGACGTCCACGCCGATGCCCTCGCCGACCAGCTCAGCGATCGCGTCCAGCGACTCGTCGGTGGCCGGCAGCTTCAGCAGCAGATTGGGCCGGTCCACCGCCCACCACGCGGCCCGGGCCTCGGCGGCCAGGGCGCGCTCCGTGACCGGCACCGGGTCGACGGACACCAGCCCGGACCGGCCGCCGCTCGCCCGGTAGCGGCGCAGGAAGACGTCACAGCCCCAGCGGGCATCGACGGCCAGCAGCCGGCGGGCCGCCTCCTCGGGGCGGCTGCCGCGTTCGGTGAAGTCGTCGAGCTGGGCCCGGTAGGCCGGCCCGGCCACCGCGTCGAGAAGGTCGTGGCCCGAGGTGGTCAGGCCGGACAGCGGCCGCTTCGACGCCATCCTGGCCAGTTCGCCCGACGCCAGCAGGTCCCGTTCCAGGCCGTCGAGCCAGAGCGAAACGCCCTCACCGCACAGGCGTTGAAGACCGTCGCGGGTGTGCTGTCGCATGGTCATGGGCTCGGCTCTCCCTTCACGGCAACGCACGAGGGCAAGCGGCCGGGCGTTCCGGGGGATCGGGGACGGGGACGGACGAGGGGGGAGTGGGGAAGGACGGGGCGGTGAGCGGCGGGGAGCCGGGGCGGGGCCGGGTACCGTCACCGGTCTGCTTCGACGATAGGGCGCAGGTGAGCGGCCCGGCAGCGGACGAACGGCTACTTCGTCAGGTGCCGTGCGGCGCCGGCGAGGAGCGCCGTCAGCACCGCCGCGAACCCGCCCAGCGCGCCGAACAGCACGGTGAGCGCACCCCGTTCGACCAGCGGGGCAGCCAGTGCCACACCCGCGGCACAGGCCAGCACGCCGGACATGGCGAGCACCGAGGCGGCGGTACCGCGGGCGCCGGGCGCCAGCAGCCGGGGCGCCCAGGTCTGCAGGGTGGTGTGCAGCGGGCCCCAGGCCAGACCCAGCAGGACGGCCGCGGCGAACACCACCGGCACGGCCGGGCGCACCGCCAGCAGCACCGTCGCCAGCAGCCCCGCCGCGCCGCCGGCCGCGAGCAGTACCCGAGGCCGGCCGGGCCCGGGCAGCCGCCGCACCGCGACCGAACCGGCGCAGACGCTCGCGCCGTACACCACCGTGACCAGCAGCCCGGCCCGGTCGCCGGCGCCGACCGCGGTCAGCGTCGGGGCGAGCAGCGCGGGCACCCCGAGCAGCACCAGCCCCTCGGCCACACCGAGCCCGGCCAGCACCCACAGTCCGCGGCTCCGTAAGAGCCGCAGCGGCCGCGGCGACCGCAGCCGGAGCGACCGCGGCCGTGGGCCGCGGGTCCGTACGGGAGAAGGGGTGGCGGTCGGCGGCAGCGCGCGGGTGTGCCGGGCCAGCACCGCGGCGAGCAGGGCGACCACCGCGAACACCGCCCGCCAGCTGGTGAATCGGGCCGCGAGACCGGCCAGCAGCGGGGCGCCGACGGCGACCGCGGAGGTCAGGGTCATCATCCGGGCGTAGGCGCGCCGGCGGTCGGCGAAGGCGCCCAGGGCGTCGTGGTAGAGGCCGGCGCAGGGCGCGACCGCGGCGAAGCCGGCGCCGCAGGCGGCCCGGGCGGCGACCCACAGCCGCGGATCGCCGGCCACCGCGGCCACCGCGGCGGACAGCGCGGCCACCGCCAGCCCCCAGCGCAGCGCCCGGCGCGGTCCGAACCGGTCGGACAGCCGGCCCCACAGCGGCAGCGCCAGGCCCTGGCCGAGGGAGTAGGCGCCGATCGCGGCCGTGACGGTGGCCAGGTCCGTGTGCAGCGCGGTGGCGAGCACCCCGAGCAGCGGCGCGGTGAGGTGCCAGTCGGCGTTGCCGACGGCGGCCGCGAGATGGAGGGCCGGCAGCCCGGCGGCGGTACGGCGCGCGGGCGCGGTCCCGGGTGCGGTGCCGGGCGCGGTGCCGGGTGCGGTCCCGGGTGCGGCCAGCGCGGCGGCGGGCGCGGCCGGCGGGGAGAGCTGGGCGCTGGTGGACACTACGCCGCCTCACGGCCCTCGCCGGCGCCGGGGACGTCATGGAGCAGCACATACCGGGTCAGCTCGACCCGGGAGCCGATGTCCAACTTGGTGAAGGAGTGCCGTAAATGGGTGTCGACGGTGTGCGGCGAGATGCCCAGCCGCCGGGCGACCGCGCGGTTGGTGAGCCCCTCCGCGACCAGCCGGGCGACCCGCAGTTCGGCCCGGGTGAGGCTGTCCCACCCGAAGGCGCGGGTGCCCGTGCGCCAGGTGCTGGAAAACGACTGAGTGGACATCGAGAAAGTCCCGTCCGTGAATTCGGCGGTCCGGTGAATGCGAAAGGAGGCGCACCGCTGCATCCGCACGGGAAATTGCGGTGCATTCACCGGTGCCGCGAGAACGACTGATCCACCACCGAGTCTCGGCGCGGACGGGAAGGCGCGACAACGCGGGCGCGCCCACTCCGTCAAGTGGGCGCGACTAGGTCAACTCCGCATCAGTCACGGGCCAGCCGGGGGAAGAGGGCCAGGGCGTTGGCCCGTCCGACGGCCGCCCGCTCCTCCTCGCCCCAGCCGTCGTATTCCACGAAACCGGCGGTGTTCTCCGCGGTGTGCGCGGCCGGCATGAACGGGAAATCGCTGCCGTAGAGGATCCGCGCCGGATCGGCCAGCTTCTGCAGCGCCGGCAGGGCGAATTCATTGGCGGACATCGCGATGTCGTAATAGAGCCGGCGCAGGGTGCCGATGACGTCCGCGGGCGCCCGCTCGGTGAGGTACCGGCCGATGGTCGGCCCGTACGTCAGCCGCCGGGCGAGGAACGGCAGGGCGCCGCCCGCGTGCGACACGATCATCTTCAGCTCCGGCAGCCGGTCCAGCACCCCGTTGAAGAGCAGGCTGGCCACCGTACGCGTGGTTTCGAAGGTGAACTCGTAGAGCGACGGCGGCAGATCGAAGGTCGCCAGGTCCCGGGTGGGCGGGGTCCCGGGGTGTACGTGCACCGGCACCCCGCGCTCGGCCAGCTCGGCCAGCACCGGCTCGAACACCGCATCGCCCAGGTAGCGCCCCTGGTAGCTGGTCAGCACCCCGGCCCCGTCCAGCTTCAACTCGTCCATCGCGTAGGCGAGTTCGTCCTTGGCGGCGGCCGGGTCGGACAGCGGCAGCACGGCGAAGGCCGCGAACCGGTCCGGGTGCGCCTCGATCAGCCCGGCGAAGTACTCATTGACCGTACGGGCCATCCGGCGGGCCGCGGCGGGGTCCTCGTCCCCGTCGAGGAAGGTCACGCCCGGTGCGGTGATCGACAGCACCGCGGTGGCTATTCCGTTGCGGTCCATCACCGCAAGGCTCTCCTCCGGCGTCCAGGTCGGATAGTCGACCCCCGGAATCGCCACCCGGTTTCCCAGCGCTTTCGCATAGGCCGGCGGAATCGCGTGGTGGTGGACGTCGATCAGCGGCGGCAGGCGGTTCATCTGCGGTTCCTCTCGCTTACGGTGTGCGGGCCATGGCGTCGGACGTACGTCGCGCCGTTCAGACGTACGTCGCGCCGTACTTCTCGACGATCCGCATCGCGTTCGCCAGGTCGTTCTCGTACTGCTCCGGCGGGGGCGGCGGGGTGTCCTCGTCCGCCGGCGTCCCGACCTCGGCGAAGAACTGCTCGACACCGCCAGGGAGGAACATGATCAGCATCTTGCAGGGCTGGTCGGACACGTTCTTGAAGCCGTGCACGGTGCCGTGCGGCACGAAGACGAACGACCCCGCCTCGGCGGTCAGTTTCCGGTCGCCGTTGAGCAGCTCCAGCTCCCCTTCGAGGAGGTAGAACGCCTCGTCCTCCTTGTGGTGGATGTGCGGCGGCGGCCCGCCACCGGGCGGCACGATGCCCTCCATCAGGCCCAGCGCCCCGTTCGTGGTGTGCACATCGGCCTTGATGGTGTAGCGGTCGCCGAAGACCCAGCGGCTCAGCCCCGCGCCCGGCGGTACGTAGATGGCCCGCGGCGCCCGCGGATGCGAAAAGCTCATGATGCCCTTCCCGGTGAGGGGTGTCCGTTCCCGTTGGTCGCTTACGCGCTGACGCCGCCGTCGAGGACCAGGTCGTGGCCGACCGCGAAGCCGGACTCCGCCGCGGCCAGCCACAGCACCGCCGAGCTGCACTCGTCCAGCGTCCCGGCGCGGCCCAGCGGCAGCCCGTTCGCCATCCGCTCGGCCCGCTGCGCCTCGGTCTCGCCGGGCAGCAGCGGCCACAGCGGGGTGTCGATCGGGCCGGGGCTGACCGCGTTGATCCGGATGCCGTCGGCGATGTACTCCTTCGCCGCGGTACGGGTCAGCTGGGAGACCGCGGCCTTGGTCGCCGAATAGGCGCCGAGCCCCGGCAGCGTGATGTGCCCCAGGTTGGAGGCGTTGTTGACGATCACCCCGCCGCCGTGCTCCTTCATGAAGCCGATTTCGTGCTTCATCGACAGGAAGACACTGGTGAGGTTGGTGGCCAGGATCCGCGCGAACTCCTCGTCCGGGACCTCCGCCAGCGGGCCCGCCGTGAAGGTGCCGGCATTGTTGAAGGCGATGTCCAGCGCGCCGTACCGCTCGGCCGTAGTGGCCACCACCCGCGCCACATCGGCCGGCACGGAAACGTCCGCCACCACGGCCGAGGCGGTACCGCCCTCGCTCTCGATCAGCTTCACGGTCTGCTCGACCGTCGCGGCCGTCCGCCCGGTGACCACCACGGTGGCCCCCTCCCGGGCGAAGGCCAGCGCCGTGTTGCGGCCGATGCCCGAACCGCCACCGGTGACCAGGGCGACCTTCCCGGCGAAACGCGCTGCCATGGAACAACTCCTCACGTCGTCATGCGGGTCAGAGCCCTCAGCTGCACAACTGAGGCGTCATGGACCCGACTTGGCTGGTCCGGTCCGGCCACGGGGCCGGACCGGCACCCCCGACAGTGGCCGGTTCCCGCCCGCCGGACATCCCCGGAACACGTGATGCGGGCCGCCCCCGTACGGCGGGACGCTGGCCGGCAGTCCACCCCTCGCGCACGAGCGGGTTCCGCAACGTCCCCTGCCTGACCGGGAGTTCCGCATGACCGACATCGCCGACACCCACCTCCGGGCACGTCCCGGGGCCGGCGGCCGGGAAGGACCCGCCGCCCGGCCCCCCTGGGCGGTCTTCTTCCTGCTCGCCGTCATCCAGTTCATGGTCATCCTGGACGGCAGCATGGTCGTCTCGGCCATCCCGTCCATCCAGCGCGACCTGGACTTCTCGCCGTCCTCCATCGCCTGGGTGCTGGACGCCTACATGCTGGCGTACGGCGGGTTCCTGCTGGTCGGCGGCAAGGCCGCGGACACCTTCGGACGCCGCCGGCTGTTCAGCGCCGGCCTGGTGCTCTTCACCGTCGCCTCGCTCGCCTGCGCGCTGTCCGCCGACTCCTGGCAGCTGATCGCCGCCCGGGTCGCCCAGGGCCTGGGCGCCGCGCTGGTCTCACCGGCCGCGTTCGCGCTGGTCACCGACCTCTTCGAGGAGGGCCCGGTACGCAACCGGGCCATGGTGCTGTGGGGCGGCATGAACGGCGTCGGCGGCGCGGCCGGCGTGCTGCTCGGCGGCCTCTTCTCCGCCGTCGCCTGGCAGCTCGCCTTCCTGATCAACATCCCGGTCGGCGCGCTCGTCCTCGTCCTGGCGCTGCGCAAGCTCCCCAAGGGCCGCCCCACCGCCACCGGCGGCATCGACCTGACCGGCGCCCTGGCCTGCACCGGCGGCCTGACCCTGGTCATCTACGCGGCGGTCCGCGGCGGCGCCCAGGGCTGGCTGGCGCCCGCCACCCTCCTCGAACTGGCCGGTGCGGCGGCGCTGTTCGCGGCCTTCGCCCTCCGCCAGCGCACCGCCCGCACCCCGCTCGTCCCCCGTGTGCTGTTCCGGATGCCGAACGTCGTTCTGGGCAACGCCGCCAACCTCCTCGCCGGCGCGATCCTGCTCGGCGGCTTCACCGTCGCCAGCCTCTACCTCCAGCAGGCGCGCGGCCTCGGCCCCGTACCGGCTGCGGCCCTGCTCGTCCCGCCGAACGTCGCCGCCCTGGTCGCCTCCCAGCTGTCCGGGCGCCTGATCACCCGGATCGGCGCGGTCGGCACGCTGCTGACCACCCTCCTGGTCCAGGCTGCCGCGGCCGCCTGGTGGGCACTGGCCCTGGACGCCCACGCCCCGCTCCTGACCGCCTTCGTCCTGCCCTCCATGGTGTGGTGCGCGGCGCTCGGCGCGGCCCTGCCGTCCCTGTACGTGGTGTGCACCGGCGGGCTCACCGAGGACGTCGCGGGCAGCGCGTCCGGCTGGGTGCAGACGACGATGGCGGCCGGCAACGCGATCGGCGCCGCGGTGCTCACCGCGGTCGCCGCCGAACACACCACGTCCCTGGCGTCCCCCACCGGCGCCGACGCCCTCACCGCCGGCTACGCCACCGCCCTCTGGGTGGCCGCCGGACTCGCCGTGGCGGGCACGCTGTTGACGGTCCGCCTGCGGTTGCGGCGCGAGGTGCCGGCGACGGCCTGACGGGACGGACGCATCCCCGTCCGGGGGCGGAGGGAAGGCAACGGCCTTTCCCCGCCCCCGCCGTATTGCCGGCCGGGGCGCGGCGCGCCTTTCGGAACTCAGTCCGGCTTCGGCCGGGACCGCAGGCGTCCCATCTGTGCGTGGCTGAGCTCGTGGGCCCGCCGCATGTGCCGGATGAGCACCTCCAGCTCGTCCTCGGTGTGCTCGTCGAGGAGCGCCTGCCAGCTCCGGCCGAGGTCGTCCCACACCGCGGCGACGCGGGCGATGCGGTCCGGCACCGGGGTGACCAGGACGCGGCGGCGGTCCTGCTGGTCGGGTGTGCGGGCAACGTAGCCGCCACGTTCCAGCCGGTCGACCAGGCGGGTGGCCGAGCCGGTGGTCAGGCCGGTCATCTCGGCGATCTGCTTCACGGTGAGCGGTCCGGGCTCCGCCGTCAGCAGGCTCAGGCACTGCACGTCGGTCGGGTGCAGTCCGAGATGGTCGGCGAGGGCCTGGTTGAACAGCACGTAGGACGCCAGGTAGCGGCGGGACTCGCTCGACAACTCCTCGTACAGCCGGGCCCGGTGCGGGTCTGTCATCTGGATCACACTCCAAATCGCTGCGCGGCGCAGCAATCTCCCGTAGTCTTCTGCGTGACGCAGTTAATGCGTCACGCAGCGATACTACCTCTTGGAGATTCCATGCTGACCGTCGCCGTCACCGGAGCCACCGGAGCCCAGGGTGGAGCCACCGCCCGCGCCCTCCTGGCAGCCGGCCACCGGGTGCGCGCGCTCACCCGCCGTCCCGACTCACCCGCCGCCGACGCCCTGCGCGACCTCGGCGCCGACGTACGCCACGCCGACTTCGACGACCGCCACTCGCTCCGGGCCGCCTGCACCGGAGCGGACTCCCTCTTCGCGGTCACCACCCCGTTCGGCACCGACACCGCCACCGAAGTACGGCACGGCAAGGCCCTCGTCGACACCGCGACCGAGGCCCGTCTCGGTCACGTCGTGTTCACCTCCGCCGCCCACGCCGACCGGGGCACCGGCATTCCGCACTATGAGAGCAAGCACGCGATCGAGCAGAACCTGCGTGCCGCCGGAGTGCCCTGGACGGTGATCGCCCCGGCCGCGTTCATGGACAACTACGCCGGCGGCTGGACCCTCGACGGACTGCGCCAAGGCACCTTCGGCTGGCCGATGCCTGCCGACCGGCCGCTCACGCTCATTCCGGCCGCGGACATCGGCGCGTTCGCCGCGCTGACCCTCCAGCGCCGTGCCGAGTTCGCCGGCCACCGCATCGACATCGCCTCCGACGCCTGCACACCCGGCCGGATGGCGGAGATCCTCGCGGCCGCCATGGGGCGCCCGGTCGCCCACCAGGAGGTACCCCTGGCCTACGTCCGGGCCCGATCGACGGACCTGGCGGCCATGTTCGAGTACTTCACCACCGTGGGCCTCGACGTCGATGTCGCCGGACTGCGCCGCGACTACCCCGAAGTCGGCTGGCACAGCTTCACCGACTGGGCCACTGCCCAGGACTGGCCCGCGCTGCTGTCCACCGCGCCTGCGCACCGCTGACACCCCCTCACCCCACCCCACCCCGCCCCACATGTGGCCCACCGAAGGAACGACGCGCCCATGAAGCCGATCGGTTACTGGCTCAACCGCACCGACAAGGCCCTCACCCGCTCCATGAACGACATGCTGGCGGAGTTCGGCCTCACCCGGATCGCCTGGCAGGTCCTCAACGTCATCCAGGACACCCCCGACGCCCACGACACCGAAGTCCGGTCGGTCCTCGCCGCCAACGCCGACCCCGCCACGCTGACCGAGGCCATCGACACCGTCCTCGCCGACGGCTGGGCGGCCCGCCCCGCACCGGGCCGGCTCACCCTGACCCCCGACGGCCGCCGGCGCCTGACCGAGGTGTCGGTGCGCGTCGACGCCTTCCGCGAACTGTCCATGACCGGCATCCGGTTGGACGAGTACCACACGGCCGTCCGCGTCCTGGAACGCATGTGCCACAACCTCGAAGGACCGACGAGCGGCGGCCGTTGACCACGACGCCGGAGGCGGCGGGAAAGTGCCGGTCTGCCCTCCGCCCCCGCCCGCCACGGGCTCACACCGCCCACGACCCCTCCGGCCCGGCCTCCGCACGATCGTCGTCCAGCCACACCCGCTGCCCGTCCGCGTCCACGGTCAGCCCGAACCGGGTGTGGTCCGGCCTCCCTCGCCCGACCCACCACCGATGGGCCGCCGCCACCTCGTCCCACAGCCGCCGCGGCCCCGACTGCCAGACCCGGCCCGCCGCCCCGTCCCGGAACCACACACAGGCCCACGAACGGTCGCCGCCCAGCCCGTAGAACCACACCGGCCGGCCCCCGTCACGCTTCTCGGCGACGACGTGGCAGCAGTCCGGCACCCGCAGCCCCAGCACGAACCGCTGCGGCCCGAACTGCCCGCCGAGGACTTCCCCTTCCGTCAGCTTCGTGGCGGATTCGTCCCCGTCGGCCACACTCCCCGTCACATACGCGGAGTGCACCACGGCCGGCGCCCGCTGCGCCCGCAGCTTCATGAACTCCACCGGCCCGGCGAACCGCCCCGCCGCGCTCTTCCCGTCGGCCGCCACGACCAGCCGGACCACGGCATCCCCGTTCCCGAAGTGCGTCCCCCACGGCACGACGACCACTCCGCCGGGCCGGGTCTGCGCCACCCACGCATACGGCACGGACCGCACCCCGCAGGTCGCGATGACCCGGTCGTACGGCGCGTCGTCCGGATGGCCGAGGCCGCCGTCTCCGTGCACCACGCGCACCCCGGCCCCGTACCGCTCCGCCGCGCTACGGGCCGCGGCGGCCACGGCCCCGTCCACCTCCACCGTGGTGACGTTCCCCGGACCCGCCCGGTGCGCCATGAGCGCCGCGTTCCAGCCCGTGGCGGTACCGATCTCCAGCACCTTGTGCCCGGGCCGGAGGTCCAGTTCACCGAGCATCCGGAAGACCACGGAGGGCATGGAGGCGGAACTCGTGGGCACGGCGCCGGGCTCGGTGCCCGAGTGCGTGCCGTCGTCCCACTGCGTCACGACGGGCACGTCGGCATCGTCCGCGTACCCCCGCCACGCAGCGGGGTCGTCCCTCCTGCAAACGGCCACACTCCGCCCGGCCGTCATATCGAACGGCCAGATCAGGTCCGGCAGGAAGGCGGAACGGGGCACGGCGGCGAACGCGGGCGCCCAGTCCGAGGTCAGCGCGCCGGCCGCCATCAGGGCGCTGCCCAGCGCGGCGTGGCCGGGACGCTCTTCGGGTCGCTCGGTGCTCAACGCTCGCCTGCCTTCGGCGGGTTGGGAACGCCGGGGCCGCCGTCGGGGGTAGGGGGCTGGTGCGGCCCGGGGTAGGGCTCTCCGGGCAGTTTGTCGCCCCTGTGGTGGGTGGTCGTCTCTGTCATGGTGCCCCTCCTGCGGTCGTTGTCGGGTCGGTTGTGGTGAGGCTGATGACGCCGGAGCAGTACGCGGCAGTCCACGGCCTTGGAGAAGTCGCCCGCCCTTTCCGCGGCTGCGGCCGCGCGGAGCAGCTCGCCGCAGGTGGCACAGCCGGCCGGCCCGTTCTCCGTCGCGGTCACGTCCCGCTCGCCCTTCCGTGCGGGTGCCCCGCGATCACCGCGTTGCAGCTGCGGACGGCCAGGCGGCGGCCTTGCGTACGGGCTGCCTCCCGTTCCTCTGCCAGCTTCTGGCAGACGTCGCAGGCCGAGACGGGTACGGGTTCCAGCTCCGGGCCGGTCAGGGCCATGGGCCCGACGTGGGTGTGCTCCACCATCCAGTTCCTCACTCTGTGTTGCCGTTCGGTCACCAGGATGGTGTGAATGTCGGTACCGTGGAAGCCACTTCAGCGCCCAACCTGGGTGTTGGTCAGGGAGGGGTATGTACGCGTTAGTGACCTGTGCAGAGGCTGGCGATTCGGTTACGACCAGGGGGCTGGTCAGGAGCGGCAGCCATGGATGAAGAACCGGACCCGCGGCAGCGATTCGCGGAGGAGTGTCGTAGCGCCCGGGAGCTGTTCCCGGAACGGCGGCTGAATCAGACGCAGTTGGCCCGCATGGTGCGGGTGTCCAAGTCCACGATCAGCCGGGTGGAGATCTGCGAGGGACCGATCCCGCCGGACCTGCCACCGCTACTGGACCAGGTCTTCTCGACGGACGGCCTGTTCAAGCGGCTCTACGAGCAGATCGCCGCGGGGTCGTATCCCGTGCACTCGCGGCGGCGGATGATGCTGGAGCCGCGGGCCAGAGCCATCTCGGAGTGGTCCGCGACGCTGGTTCCCGGCCTGCTTCAGACGGGCGCCTATGCACGGGCGGTATTCAGTACCGGTGACCCGCGTGCCACCGAGCGGGAGTTGGTGCACAAGGTGGGTTCCCGGCTTGCGCGACAGGACATCCTGCGCGGCAGTACTCCACCGGATCTCTCCGTCGTCGTCTGCGAGTCGGTGCTCCGACGCAACGTCGGCGGACGAAAGGTCATGCGAGACCAGCTCGCGGCTCTGCTGTGGTACGGCAGTCAGCCCACCACGGTTCTGCAGGTCCTTCCGTTCAGCGCGAACGCGCCGGAGCTGTTGGACGGCTCGCTGTCGATACTGACGATGCCTGACGGAGGAACTGTCCTCTACACGGAAGGCGTGCGGTTCGGATCCATCATCGAAGAGCCCGCCACAGTAAGGCACTTGACGCGGTCCTACGATGTGGTCAGGGCGTCGGCGCTCTCGCGCGACGCATCCGCCGACCTGATTCGCGAGCTAATGGAGGCATCGTGACCGTGCCCGGGCGCCACCGATGGGTCAAGTCCAGCTACAGCACCTCAGACGGCGGCAATTGCCTGGAGTGGTCGCCGGACCACGCCCGTGCCCATGGTGAGGTGCCGGTGCGAGACAGCAAGGCCCCGGACGGCCCGTCCCTGACGTTTGCCCCGGCCGCCTGGGTCGCGTTCGTCTCGGCCGTGCGGGACCGGGAGTTCAGCGGATGACCACCCTCGCGGTCACCGGGCACATGAACCTCAGCGAGGGCACTGTGCCGCTGGTGCGGGAGGCCGTCCGGAACCTGCTGCGTGGGCATGGGCATGGGCACGAGGGTGAGCTCGTCGGTGTCTCCTGCCTTGCTCGGGGGGCCGACACGTTGTTCGCCGAGGCGGTTGTCGAGGCCGGGGGGCGGCTGGTGGTCGTCGTGCCGGCCCGGGACTATCGGGTGGTGCACGTCACGGGCGACCACGCGGTCGTGTTCGATCGGCTGGTGGCGGCCGCCGAAGTGGTGGCCATGCCGTACGACGTGGCCGACGAGCAGGCGTACGAGGCGGCCAATGCGGAACTGTTCAAGCGGGCCGAGCGGCTGGTGGCGGTGTGGGACGGTACGTCTCCCGACGGCAAGCGGGGCGGTACCGCGCACGCCGTGGAACAGGCGCGGGCGCTCGGGCTGCCCGTGGACGTCGTCTGGCCGGAAGGGGCGGAACGCGCCTAGCAGGAGGAGAGGCAACAGGCCCCGCGGACCGTTGTCCGCGGGGCCTGTGCCGTGCGAGGGGCGGCGCGTTACGCCGTGCCCGCCTCCACCGGCTCGTTCGGAGCGGTGGCGGCCGGGGCCGCCACCGCGTTCGGCGTGCGGGACTTGAGCCAGCTGCGGGTGCCCAGGACCGTGGCCAGGAGGACCAGGAAGGCGCAGGCGAGGGTGACCGCGCGGACGTCGAAGGTGTCGATGACCCGGCCGCCGTACCAGGAGCCCAGCGTGGCGCCGACCTGGAGGGCGGAGACGTTCACCGTGACCGCCAGTGTGGGCGCCTCGGCGGCGGCGCTGAGGACGCGGCCCTGGAGGGCGGGGAGGATCGCGAACGTCGCGACGGCGAAGAGGAAGAAGAAGGCCCAGGCCAGGGCCGTCACCGGGGCGGCCAGCCAGAAGAGGGCGCTGGTCGCGGTGAGCGCGGCCAGGGTGCCGGCGAGCGTCGGCAGCAGCGCCCGGTCGGCCAGCCGGCCGCCGATCCAGTTGCCGAGGATCGAGCCGATGCCGTAGACGACCAGCATGACGGGGACGGAGGCCTCGGGGAAGTCGCCGACCTGGGTGGCCAGCGGGACCATGTACGTCACCACCGTGAAGAAGCCGCCGGTGGCCAGCGCGGTGGTCAGGATGCCGATGCGGATTTCTTTTTTGGTGAAGACGCGCAGTTCGTCGCGGACGGAGGTGGGGGTGCCCTCCGTGCCGCCGGGGATGAGGACGGCGAGCAGGACGACGCAGATCAGGGAGAGGACGGCGGTCGTGCGGAACGGGGCCTGCCAGCCGAACTGCTGGCCGATCAGGGTGCCCAGCGGGACGCCGAGGACCGAGGCCAGGTTGAAGCCCAGCAGCACCTTGGAGACGGCCGAACCGGCCTTCTCCGGCGGCACCAGGCTGGCCGCGACGACGAAGCTGGCCGCCGCGAACGTGCCGTGCGAGAGGGCCGCGACGATCCGGCCGGCCACCAGCACGGCGTAGTTCGGCGCGAACGCCGCGATCGCGTTGCCGACCGTGGCGGTGACCATCAGGGCGAGCAGCAGGCTGCGGCGGGACATCCGGGTGGTCAGGCCGGTGACCAGGGGGCCACCGAAGACAACCGTCGCGGCATAGGCCGTGATGACCAGACCCGCGGTCGGGATGGACACGCCCAGCCCGGCGGAGAGGTCTTCGATCACCCCGCCGGGCAGCAGCTCGCCGGTGCCGATGACGAAGAGCGACATGGTGAGGGCGAAGAACTTCAGGAACATCGGGGATCTCTCTCTGGGCGGGGCCCGGGAGGAAGGAGAGTGAGTGGGGAGCGGTCAGCCGGCGGGGGGCGGCGGGGTGGGGAGGGCGTCGAGGTCGAAGCCGAAGTGGGTGCGGTAGGCCGCGAACACCGCCTCGTCGTCGGGGAGTTCCTCCTTGGTACGGGTGCCGTCGACGACCTGGACGAGCTTGCGGCCGCTGAGGGTGACCCGGCCCTGGACCGTCGGGCGGGTGCAGAACAGCTGGGTGAGGAACGGGGAGTCGTCGGCGCTGCGGAACCACCACAGGGTGGGCCGGAAGTCGTCCACCGTGCGCGGGCGGGGCTCGAACCGGTACTGGTGGGAGCCGTTGCGGTAGACGTCGAGATCGCCGTTCGGGGCCTCGCGGAGCTCGAAGGTGCCCTGCGGGTCCTCCTGCGGCGCACGGGAGTCGAGGCGGAGCGGGTGGCGGAAGCCGCGGCCGTAGCCGACGTCGACCAGCCAGGGCTCGGGGGAGTCCTCGGCGATCACCTTGAGGATCAAGTGGCCCATGAGCGGGCCGAGTTCGCCGTCCTCCAGGACGCGGCCGGCCATGACGGTGACGTCGTAGCCGAGGGCGCGCAGGACCTCGGAGAACGCGCCGTTGAGCTCGTAGCAGCCGCCGCCGCGCCGCTGTTCGGTGATCTTGGGTATGGCGTCCGCGCCCATGTTGATGGGCAGCCGGAGGTTGAAGTCGATGTTCTCGAAGGGGATCGAGAGGACGTGGCGCTCGTGCAGCTCGCGCAGGGCGGTGGTGGTGGGCTTCTCGGGCCGCTTGGTGCCCATGCGGTGCAGGTAGGCGTCGACCGCCTCGGTGGTCAGCATGACGGGCTCCTCAAGATCAGCAAGGGGGTTCGGTGGGGGCGGTCCGGCGGTCCTCGACGACCGGCCGGGTCGGGCGTCGTCAGCAGCGGACCAGGGCCAGCCCCGCCGCCATGCCGCCGCCGAAGCCGGCCAGCAGCGCCAGGTCGCCGGGCCGCACCGCGCCGGAGGCGACGGCGGCGTCGAGGGTGACGGGGACGGAGGCGGCGCCGGTGTTGCCGTAGTCGGCGACGGTCGTGTGCAGGCGGGCGTTGGGCAGCCCGAGGGCGTCCGCGAGCTCGTCGAGCATGATCGCGTTGGCCTGGTGGGGCACGAGGTGGTCGATCTCGTCGGGACGGACGCCGGCCCGGCGCAGCATCTCGTGCACGGCCGGCGGGACGTGCTCGGCGACGAACTCGCGCACCGCACGCCCGTTCATCCGGAAGTAGTGGGCGCCCTCGGCGAGGGTCTCCTCCGAGGCCGGGCGGCGGCTGCCGCCCGCGGCCACCTCGATCAGGTCCCGGTAGGCGGGGAAGGTGGCGAGGTGGGTGGCCAGCACGCCGCGGCCGGCGTCGGTGGGTCCCAGCACCACGGCGCCCGCGCCGTCACCGAACAGCACCGTCGTCCGGCGGTCGGTGCGGTCCAGGATCCGCGAGTAGACGTCCGCGCCGATCACCAGCGCATGGCCGCCGGACGCCAGCAGGGTGCGCTGCACCACGGACAGTGCGAAGACGAAACCGCTGCACACGGCGTTGAGGTCGAAGGCGGCGGTGGCCGGGGTCGCCCCGATCAGATCGGCGACGACGGCGGCGGTCGGCGGCTGGGGGGTGTCGGGGGTGGAGGTCGCCACGACGACCAGCGACAGATCGCGGGCGCTGATACCGGCGCTCCGGAGCGCGGCCCGGCCGGCCGCGGCGGCCAGATCGCTGGTCGCCTCGTCCGGCTTGGCCCAACGCCGGGCCCGGATACCGGTCTTGCGCACGATCCAGGCGTCGTCCACCCCTGCGGGCTCGCCGGCCTCGTCGTTGCCGACCACATGGCCCGGGAGATACGAGCCGGTGCCCAGCACGCCGACCGGCGACTGCCCGCCGGGCGGGCGGCCGTGCGCTGTCGTTGCCAATGTCATCTCGCATCCTTCGTCGGGTGAGAAGAACGTGCGGTGATTTCCCGGTCCACGATGGCGAGACGGCCAAATGAGCGTCAATTTGCTTCGGATTACTTTGTCAACTGGCCGGTACTTTGTCATTACCCGGGCCGGAAAGGAGGTCCGGGCAGTTCCCGTGCGTGGTGCGTCCGGACCCACTTGACTGAGTAGCGGAATCTGTATTGGTGTTCGACTATTACGCGCCACAGACTTCCCGGTGCGTGGCTAGCTGCTGCCGCTGATTAATCGGGAGGAATGAAGTGCGTAGTCTGGAACGCCTGCATTCGTTGCCGGCGGAACAACAGCCGGATTGGCCGGACACCGGAGCGCTGGAGGCCGTACGCGAGGAACTGGCGCGGGCCGAACCGCTGGTGCGCGCCGCGGACGTGCGGGAACTGCGCGGGCTGCTCGCCCGCGCCGCGGCCGGTGAACTCCAGGTGATACAGACCGGCGACTGTGCCGAGGACCCGGCCGAGAGCACCCCCGGCGACGTCGCCCGCAAGACCGCGCTGCTGGACATGCTCGCGGGCACCATGAAGCTCAACACCGACAAGCCGGTCATCCGGGTCGGCCGGATCGCCGGGCAGTACGGCAAGCCCCGCTCCCGGCCCACCGAGGTCGTCGGCGGCGTCGAACTCCCCGTCTACCGCGGGCACATGGTCAACCGCCCGGAGCCCGACCCGGAGCTGCGCCGCCCGGACCCGGGCCGGATGCTCCTGGGGCTGAGCGCCGCCCGGCAGGTCACCGAGCAGCTCGGCTGGACCGGCGCGGCCCGCCGGCGCGGCGCCGAGGCGCCGGTGTGGACCAGCCACGAGGCGCTGCTGCTCGACTACGAACTGGCCATGGTCCGCGCGCAGGACGACGGCGGGCTGCTGCTGACCTCGACGCACTGGCCGTGGATCGGCGAGCGCACCCGCCAGGTCGACGGCGCCCATGTCGCGCTGCTCGCCGCCGTCGGCAACCCGGTGGCCTGCAAGGTCGGCCCGAGCATGACGCCGGAGGTGATCCGCCGGCTGTGCGGGCGCCTCGACCCGCACCGCGAGCCCGGCCGGCTCACCCTGATCGCCCGGATGGGCGCCGACGCGGTACGCGCCCAACTGCCCGCGCTGGTCCGTGCGGTGCGCGAGGCCGGCCACCCGGTGATCTGGCTGACCGACCCGATGCACGGCAACACCGTCACCGGCCCGGTCGGGCTGAAGACCCGCTGTGTGGAAACCGTGATCCGTGAGGTGACGGAATTCCAGAGCGCGGTTTCCGAGGCGGGCGGAGTGGACGGCGGGCTGCATCTGGAAACCACCCCGGACCAGGTCACCGAATGCGGTGTCGGCGCGGACGGCTTCCCCGGAATAGGGGAGAAGTACACGACGCTGTGCGACCCCCGGCTCAATCCGTCCCAGGCGGTTGCGGTGGCCGCCGCCTGGCGTGGCTGACCGGCCCCGGAATTCGCGCCGCAGCACGAATTCGCGGCGCGGCACGCAATGGAGGTAGCGAGAATATGTCAGGTATGGAAGGCAAGGTCGCCCTCGTCACGGGGGCGGCCGGCGGGATAGGCGCGGCGGTCGTACGGTCCCTCGGCGAGCGCGGCGCGGCGGTGGCCGCCGTCGACCGCGACGCCGAACGGCTGGCCGACGTGGTCGACAAGCTCCGGGCCGACGGCCTTGAGGCGGCGGCGTTCCCCGCGGACGTCACCTCCAGCGCCGAGGTCGAGGCGGTGGTGGACCGCGTCGAACGCACCCTCGGCCCGCTGGACTTCCTCGTCAACGCCGCCGGGGTGCTGCGGCTCTCGGAGGCCCGCGCGCTCACCGACGAGGACTGGGCGGTCACCTTCGCGGTCAACACCACCGGCGTCTTCTTCGTCTCCCGCGCCGTGGTCAACCGCATGATCGGCCGCGGCAGCGGCGGCGCCCTGGTCACCGTCGCGTCCAACGCGGCCGGCACGGCACGGGTGGAGATGGCCGCCTACGCCGCCTCCAAGGCCGCCGCGACCATGTTCACCAAGTGCCTGGGGCTGGAGGTGGCCAAGGAGGGCATCCGCTGCAACCTGGTCGCCCCCGGCTCCACCGAGACGCCGATGCTCAGCTCCATGTGGCACGACGAGTCCGGCCCGCGCGGCACCATCGACGGCCGTTCCGACGCCTACCGCGTCGGCATCCCGCTGGGCAAGATCGCCCGTCCCGAGGACGTGGCGGACGCGGTGGCCTTCCTGCTCTCCGACCAGGCCGCCCACATCACCATGCACGACCTCACGGTCGACGGCGGCGCCACGCTCGGCGTCTGACCGTGGGCCCACGAGCCCCTGGAGGAACCATGGCGGGGATCCCCCCGATCGAGCCCTACCCGATGCCCGGCCCGGGCGACCTGCCCGGCAACACCGTCGACTGGACCGCCGACCCGGACCGGGCCGTGCTGCTCGTCCACGACATGCAGCGCTACTTCCTGCGGCCGCTGCCCGCGTCCGTACGCGACGCCCTGGTGACCAACGCCGCGCTGCTCCGCGACCGCGCCGCCGAACTGGGCATACCGGTCGCCTACACCGCTCAGCCCGGCGGGATGACCGAGGAACAGCGCGGCCTGCTCAAGGACTTCTGGGGCCCGGGCATGACCCCCGGGCCCGAGGACCGCACCGTGGTCGCCCCGCTCGAACACCGGCCCGGCGACTGGGAGTTCACCAAATGGCGCTACAGCGCCTTCCACAAGTCCGACCTGCTCGCCCGCATCCGGGAGACCGGCCGTGACCAGCTGCTGATCTGCGGGGTGTACGCGCACGTCGGCGTGCTGATGAGCGCCGTCGAGGCGTTCACGCACGACATCCGGCCGTTCCTCGCCGCGGACGCGGTCGCCGACTTCTCGGCCGCCGACCACCGGATGGCCCTGGACTACGCCGCCCGGCGCTGCGCCGCGGTCGCCACCACCAAGGAACTCCTCACCCACCTCGACGGGGGGCACCGATGACCGACGACCTGCTCGGACGGGTACTGGCCTCGCCGCCACCGGCGTTCGCGCTGCTGCACCGCCCCGAGGCGACCGGCCGCGGCCTGCTGGAGGTGATCCGCGGCACCGCGTCCACCGTGGACACCCTCGCCGCCATCCCGCTGCCGGACGGGCCCGCCGACGGCGGCGCGGACGGCACCGGCGCCCGGCACGAGGTGCTCGCCCTCATCCCCTACCGCCAGCTCGCCGAGCGCGGCTTCGACGCCCCCGACGACGGCGCACCGCTGATCACCCTCACCGTCGAGGAACAGGACACGGTGCCGGTCGCCGAGGCCCTGGCCCGCATCCCCGACGTCCCGATCACCCTGTCCGACGGGGCGTTCGACGTCGACGACGACGCCTACGCGGCCACCGTGCGCCGGATCATCGCCGAGGAGATCGGCACCGGCGAGGGCGCCAACTTCGTCATCAAACGCTCCTTCGTCACCGACATCACCGACTACGGACCGCACAGCGCGCTGACCTTCTTCCGGCGGTTGCTGGAGCGCGAGGCCGGGGCGTACTGGACGTTCCTGGTGCACACCGGCGGGCGGACGTTCGTCGGTGCCTCGCCGGAGCGGCACATCAGCGTGCACGGCGGCGAGGCCGTGATGAACCCGATCAGCGGCACCTACCGCTACCCGCCCGCCGGTCCCACCCTGCCCGAGGTCATGGACTTCCTCGCCGACCGCAAGGAAGCCGACGAGCTCTACATGGTCGTCGACGAAGAGCTGAAGATGATGGCCCGCATCTGCGAGTCCGGCGGCCGGGTCGTCGGGCCGTACCTGCGGGAGATGGCCCGGCTCGCGCACACCGAATACTTCATCGAGGGCCACACCACCCGCGACGTGCGGGAGATCCTGCACGAGACGTTGTTCGCGCCCACCGTCACCGGCAGCCCCCTGGAGAGCGCGGCCCGGGTGGTGGCCCGCTACGAACCGGCCGGCCGCGGCTACTACAGCGGCGTCGCCGCCCTGATCGGACGGGACGCGGCGGGCGGCCGCACGCTCGACTCGGCGATCCTCATCCGGACCGCGGAGCTCGACCCGCGCGGCCGGGTCCGGATCGGCGTCGGCGCCACCCTCGTCCGCCACTCCGACCCGCGCTCCGAGGTCGCCGAGACCCGCGCCAAGGCCGCCGGGCTGCTGTCCGCACTGGCGGAACCGGGGCGCGGCCGCTTCGGCGGCCACGCCACCGTGCAGGCGGCGCTCGCCGAACGCAACGCCACCATCGCCGGGTTCTGGCTCGCCGCCGAGGAGGACCGGACCGGCCACGCCGTCGCCGGGCTCACCGGCCGGCGGGTGCTGGTCGTCGACGCCGAGGACACCTTCACCTCGATGATCGGCCACCAGCTGCGCTCCATGGGCCTGGACGTCACCGTACGCCGCTTCGACGAGCCGTATGCCTTCGACGGCTACGACCTGGTGGTGATGGGGCCCGGCCCGGGCGATCCGCGGCAGACCGGCCATCCCAAGATCGCCCATCTGCGGACCGCAATCAGCCAACTCCTCGACGAGCGGCGGCCGTTCCTCGCGGTCTGCCTCAGCCACCAGGTGCTCAGCACCCTCCTCGGCCTCGACCTCGTCCGCCGCGCGGTCCCCAACCAGGGCGTCCAGCGGACCGTCGACCTCTTCGGCGAGCGGGTGCGGGTCGGGTTCTACAACACCTTCGCCGCGCACAGCACCGGCGACAAGGCGGAGACCCCGGCCGGGGTGATCGAGATCAGCCGGGACCCGGGCACCGGCGAGGTGCACGCACTGCGCGGACCCGGATTCGCGTCGATGCAGTTTCATTCCGAATCCGTGCTGACCGAGGACGGCGTCCGTATCGTCAGCGGACTGCTCGCCGAAGTCCTGGCGCAATCGGAGGCGGTCGCCCGGTGAAAGCGGTCATCGCCTGGTGGGACCTCGCGGAATCCGACCAGACCACGGAAACGCTCAGGGAATTCCTGCGGGACGAGGCGGTCGAGCGCTTTTCCCGGTGGCCCGGGCTCCGGATGAAATTCTGGATCTCGGACGCCGGGGGCGGCGGCTGGGGCGCGGTCTTCCTGTGGGAATCGGAGGCCGCCGCCAGCCGGCCGCTGCCCACCCGGGCAGCCGACCTCATCGGCTATCCGCCCACCGTGGTGCACCGCTTGAACGTCGAGGCGGCCACCGAGGGGGAGCACACCATCCCCGATCTGACCGGGCTGGGACTCGCCTTCGCACGGTGACCGGCCGGGACGTGCCGGAAAACGGAACGCACCCCACCCACGGAATATCAGCGAACCCGGAAAACCGCCGCGGCGCCGGGCCGGAAGAAACCCTTCCGGGCTCCGCGCCGCGGCCTTTCCGGCCCGGCCACCCGCGGCATCTGACGGAGTACCGGGCTTTTGACGGAGTGCCGTTGCCGCCGTTGTCCGAAATGGCGCCCGGCAACCAGAGTTCATGCCACGGCATCCCGCCGGCTGCCGCCGGCCCAGCGGAAACAGGAGAAGCACAATGCCCGCACGATTCGACGGCAAGGTCGCGCTCGTCGCCGGTGGCGACGACGCCATCGGCCGGGCCGGCGCGCTCGCCTTCGCCCGCCAGGGCGCGACCGTCGTGGTCGCCGGACCGGACGCCCGGCCCCTGGACGCCACGGTCGCCACCATCCGCCGGGCCGGCGGCCGCGCCGAGCGGGTGGTGGCCGATGTGACCCGCGGCGGACCCGAGGCCGCCGAGCGGATGGTCGCGGTCGCGGTGGAACGCTGCGGCGGACTCGACATCGCCTTCAACAACGTCACCGTCACCGGCCCGGCCCGCCCGGTCGCCGAGACCTGCGAGACCGTCTGGACCGAACTGCTCGCCCACAACCTCACCGGCGTGTGGACGTCCATGAAGCACGAGATCGCCTACATGAAGGAGCACCACGGCGGGGTCATCGTCAACACCGCCTGCAACCTCCTCAGCAACGGCCTCCGCCCCGGACTGGGCGCCTACGCCGCCTCCAAGGCCGCCCTGACCACCCTGACCCGCGCGGCCGCCGGCGAGTACCTCTCCGCGGGCATCCGGATCAACGCCATCAGTCCCGGCCCGGTCGACGGCCCCGCCGCCGGGCCCGGCCCGGCCGGCCCCGGGCACGCCACCGCCGACGAGATCGCCGACTCCGTGGTCTGGCTCTGCTCGGACGAGTCCTCGTACGTCGTCGGCCACGACCTCGTCCTCGACCGGAAGCGAGCCGCCTGATGACCACCGCACCCGCCCCGGCCGCCCCCACGGCCCCCCTGGAGTGGACCGCCCTCGACCGCCGCGCCGTGGACACCGCCCGCGCGCTCGCCGTCGACGCCGTCGAACGCGCCGGCCACGGCCACCCCGGCACCGCCATGAGCCTCGCCCCCGCCGCCCACCTGCTCTTCCAGCGGCTGCTGCGGCACGACCCGGCCGATCCGCAGTGGGCCGGCCGGGACCGCTTCGTCCTCTCCTGCGGCCACGCCAGCCTCACCCTCTACATCCAGCTCTACCTCTCCGGCTACGGGCTCACCCTGGACGACCTCAAGTCCCTGCGCACTGCCGGCAGTCTCACCCCCGCCCACCCCGAGTACGGGCACACCCCGGGCGTGGAGACCACCACCGGCCCGCTCGGCCAGGGCCTGGGCAACGCCGTCGGCATGGCCATGGCCGCCCGGCGCGAACGCGGTCTGTTCGACCCCGACGCACCCGAGGGCACCAGCCCCTTCGACCACACCATCTGGGCGTTCGTCTCCGACGGCGACCTCGCCGAGGGCCTCAGCCACGAGGCCGGCTCGCTCGCCGGCCACCAGCGCCTCGGCAACCTCGTCGTCCTCTACGACGACAACCGCATCTCCATCGAGGACGACACCCGCATCGCCCAGTCCGAGGACGTCCTCGCCCGGTTCGCCGCCTACGGCTGGCACGTCCAGCGCGTCGACTGGACCACCGGAGACGGCTACTACGAGGACGTGCCCGCCCTCCACCGGGCGCTCGTCACCGCCCGCGCGGAGACCGGCCGCCCCTCGATCGTCGCGCTGCGCACCCTCATCGGCTGGCCGTCACCGGGCAAGCAGAACACCGGCAAGATCCACGGCGCCGCGCTCGGCGCCGACGAGGCGGCCGCCACCAAGGCCGCCATGGGGCTCGACCCCGCGCGCTCCTTCCACGTCCCCGCCGAGGTGCTCGAACGGACCCGCCAGGCCGGCGTCCGCGGCCGGGCCCTGCGCGCGCAGTGGGCACGGCGCCACCAGGACTGGCGGTCCGCATTCCCCCGGCGGGCCGCCGCACACGACCGGATCGCCGCCCGCACCCTGCCCGACGACTGGCAGGCGGCGCTCCCGGAATTCGCCCCCGGCCAGGAGATGGCCACCCGCAAGGCGTCCGGCGCGGTGCTCGCCGCGCTCGCCGACACCCTGCCGGAACTGTGGGGCGGCTCGGCCGACCTCGCCGAGTCCAACAACACCACCATGCCCGGCCAACCCTCCTTCGTGCCCCAGGAGTTCGCCACCGACGCCTTCCCCGGCCACCGCTACGGCCGCACCCTGCACTTCGGCATCCGCGAGCACGCCATGGGCGCGGTCCTCAACGGCATCGCCCTGCACGGCGGCACCCGCCCCTACGGCGGCACGTTCCTGGTGTTCTCCGACTACATGCGCCCCGCCGTCCGGCTCGCCGCCATGATGCGGCTGCCCGTCACCTACGTCTGGACCCACGACTCCATCGGGCTCGGCGAGGACGGCCCCACCCACCAGCCCGTGGAACACCTGTGGTCGCTGCGCGGCATCCCCGGGCTCGACGTGGTCCGCCCCGCCGACGCCAACGAGACCGCTATCGCCTGGCGCACCGTCCTCACGCACACCGACCGGCCCGCCGGCCTCTGCCTCACCCGGCAGAACCTGCCCGTCCTCGACCGCTCACCCGGCACCGGCCTGGCCCCGGCCGACGGCGCGGCCAGGGGCGGCTACGTCCTCGCCGAGGCCCACACCCCCGACGGCGCCCCCACCACCCCGGACGTCGTCCTCATCGGCACCGGCAGCGAGGTGCACATCGCCCTCGACGCCAGGCGGCTGCTGCACGACGAGGGAATCGCCGCCCGCGTGGTCTCGCTGCCCTGCCTGGAGTGGTTCCGCGCGCAGAGCCAGGAGTACCGCGACCAGGTGCTGCCGCCGGACGTCCCGGCCCGGATCTCCGTCGAGGCCGGCTCGGTCCTCGGCTGGCACGCCCTGGTCGGCGACGCCGGATCCGCCCTGGGCCTGGACCGGTTCGGTGCGTCGGCTCCCTACCAGGCGCTGTACGAGCAGTACGGGCTGACCGCCACCCGGGTCGCCGCGGCCGCCCGCGCCTCGCTCGCCCGGGTGCGCCGCTTCCCGGCGCACGCCGCGCACGCACCCGCCGTATGACCACCGCCGCGGGCGCGGGCAACGCGCGCACAACTACGCAACGAAAGGCATGACATGGCGAAGATACTCATCGCCGGCGGCGGCGTGGGCGGCCTCGCGGCGGCACTGGCCACCGCCCGGCACGGACACCGGGTGACCGTCCTGGAACGCCGGGACTCCTTCACCGAACTCGGCGCCGGCATCCAGCTCGGCCCCAACGCCTTCCACGCCCTGGACCGGCTCGGCGTCGGCGACGCGGTCCGCCAACGGGCCGTCTTCATCGACGAGTTGCGCTTCATGGACGGCACCACCGGCCGCCAGGTCCGGTCGATGCCGCTCACCGGCGCCTACCGCACCCGCTTCGGCAACCCCTACGCCGTGGTCCACCGCACCTGCCTGTACGAACCGCTGCTGGCCGCCTGCCGGGCCACCGACGGCATCGAACTGCGCACCGACAGCCCGGTCGTTCGCTACGACCAGGACACCGGCTCGGTCACCGCCGTACTCGCCGGCGGCGCACGGCTCACCGGGGACGCCCTGATCGGCGCCGACGGCATCCGTTCCACCGTCCGCGGCCAGCTCCTCGGCGACGGCGAACCCCGGGTCTCCGGCCACACCATCTACCGCTCCGTCATCCCCATGGCCAAGGTCCCCGAGGACCTGCGCTGGAACACCGTCACCCTGTGGGCCGGACCCAAGTGGCACTTCGTCCACTACCCCGTCGGCGGCGGTGAGTTCCTCAACCTCGCCGCCACCCGCGACGACGGCGCGACCGAGGCGGTGGCCGGCCTCCCCGCCGAGCGCGACCGGGTGCTCGCCGAATTCCCCGACCTCGGCAGCACCGCCCGCCGGCTGCTGGAGCTCGGCGAGAACTGGAAGTCCTGGGTGCTCTGCGACCGCGACCCGGCCGACCGCTGGACCGACGGCCGGGTGGCCCTCCTCGGCGACGCCGCGCACCCGATGCTCCAGTACGCCGCCCAGGGCGCCTGCCAGGCCCTGGAGGACGCCGTGGTCCTCGGCGAACTCCTCGACGGCCCGGCCGCCGACGTCGTCCAGCGCCTGGAGAAGTACCACGCGGTCCGGCACGAACGCACCGCGAGGACCCAGCTGGTGGCCCGGGAGATGGGCCGGCAGCTCTACCACCCGGCCGGCCGGGCGGCCCGCGAGCGCAACGCGATGCTCGCCGCCATGACCGTGGACGACCTGTACGACACCGTCCAATGGCTGCACGGCGAACGGGACTTCGGCGCCGGAGCGGACCGTTGAGCAGGTTGCGCTGGCTGACGGCGGGGGAGTCGCACGGCCCCGCACTGGTGGCGACGCTGGAGGGCCTGCCGGCCGGGGTCCCGGTCACCACGGAGCTGGTGGCAAACGCCCTGGCCCGCCGCCGGCTGGGCCACGGACGCGGCGCGCGGATGGCCTTCGAGCGGGACGAGGTCACGTTCCTGGGCGGGGTACGGCACGGCCGCTCGCTGGGCTCACCGGTGGCGGTCATGGTCGGCAACACCGAGTGGCCCAAGTGGGAGCAGGTGATGGCGGCCGACCCGGTGGACGAGGCGCAGCTCGCGTCACTGGCCCGTAACGCGCCGCTGACCCGCCCCCGTCCCGGTCACGCCGACCTCGCCGGAATGCAGAAGTACGGTTTCGCCGAGGCCCGCCCCATCCTGGAGCGCGCCTCGGCCCGGGAGACCGCGGCCCGGGTGGCGCTGGGCGCGGTGGCCCGCTCCTTCCTCAAGGAGACCGCGGGCATCGAGATCGTCTCGCACGTGGTGGAGCTGGCGGCGGCCAAGGCGCCGTACGGGGTCCACCCCGAGCCCTCCGACGTCGAGCGGCTGGACGCCGACCCGGTGCGCTGCCTGGACGCGGACGCCTCGAAGGCGATGGTCGCGGAGATCGACCGGGCCCACACGGACGGCGACACCCTGGGCGGGGTGGTCGAGGTGCTGGCGTACGGGGTGCCGGTCGGCCTGGGCTCGCACGTCCACTGGGACCGTCGTCTGGACGCCCGGCTTGCCGCCGCGCTCATGGGCATCCAGGCGATCAAGGGGGTGGAGGTCGGTGACGGCTTCGCGCTGGCCCGGGTGCCGGGTTCGCAGGCGCATGACGAGATCGTGCGCACCGGCCGGGGCATCCGCCGCGCCTCGGGCCGCTCCGGCGGTACCGAGGGCGGGCTGTCGACGGGCGAGCCGCTGCGCGTCCGGGCGGCCATGAAGCCGATCGCGACGGTGCCGCGGGCGCTGGCGACGGTGGACGTCAGCACCGGCGAGGCGGCCGCCGCGCACCACCAGCGCTCCGACGTCTGCGCGGTGCCCGCCGCCGGGATCGTGGCCGAGGCCATGGTCGCGCTCGTCCTCGCCGACGCAATAGTGGAGAAATTCGGGGGCGACAGCGTGACCGAGACCCGCCGCAACGTCCGGGGCTTCCTCGACACCCTGGCGATCACCTGACCCGTCCGCCGAGGTGGCCGGGGCAGCGGTGTCAACCGGCGGCCGCTCCCCGGGGGTGGTTGCGGGGCCGGCCCGGGAGCGTGCGCAGTGTGGCGTTCGTGACACCCCGGGCCGGACCTGGCGGTGAGCACCCCGGGGCGTCCTGGGCGCCGAGTAAGGTCGGCCAGCACGGGGCGTCAGAGGTGGGGCCTTCGCGGCCACGAACGGAACGGAAGTCCATATGTCGACTGTTCAGTCTGGGGTCAGGTCCGGCGCGCAGCAGGCCGGCCCGGCATCCCTGTACGCCGAGCTGGTGCGGCGGAACCCGGGTGAGCCCGAGTTCCACCAGGCGGCCCTGGAGGTGCTGGAGACGCTGGAGCCCGTGCTCGCCGCCCGCCCGGAGTTCGCCGAGGCGAAGATCCTGGAGCGGATCTGCGAGCCCGAGCGGCAGATCATGTTCCGGGTGCCCTGGCAGGACGACGCCGGCACGGTCCACGTCAACCGCGGCTTCCGGGTGGAGTTCAACAGCGCCCTCGGCCCGTACAAGGGCGGGCTGCGCTTCCACGCGTCGGTGAACCTCGGGATCGTGAAGTTCCTCGGCTTCGAGCAGATCTTCAAGAACGCCCTGACCGGCCTGAACATCGGCGGCGGCAAGGGCGGCAGCGACTTCGACCCGCACGGCAGGTCGGACGCCGAGGTGATGCGGTTCTGCCAGTCGTTCATGACCGAACTGCACCGCCACCTCGGCGAGCACACCGACGTACCGGCCGGTGACATCGGCGTCGGCGGCCGGGAGATCGGCTACCTCTTCGGCCAGTACCGGCGGATCACCAACCGCTGGGAGGCCGGCGTGCTGACCGGCAAGGGGCTGTCCTGGGGCGGCTCCAAGGCCCGTACGGAGGCCACCGGTTACGGCAATGTGCTGTTCACGCAGGAGATGCTCAAGGCGCGCGGGGAGGAACTGGACGGCCAGCAGGTCGTGGTGTCCGGTTCCGGCAACGTCGCCCTCTACACCATCGAGAAGGCGCAGGCCCTCGGCGCCAACGTGGTGACCGCCTCGGACTCCGGCGGCTACGTCGTCGACGAGAAGGGCATCGACCTGGCCCTGCTGCGGCAGATCAAGGAGGTCGAGCGCGGCCGGATCAGCGCGTACGCCGAGCGGCGCGGGGTGTCGGCCCGGTACGTGCCCGGCGGCCGGGTGTGGGACGTCGCCTGCGACGTCGCGCTGCCCTCGGCGACCCAGAACGAGCTGGACGCGGAGGCGGCCCGGATCCTGGTCCGCAACGGCGTCAAGGCGGTGTCCGAGGGCGCGAACATGCCGACCACGCCGGACGCGGTGGCGCTCTTCAAGGAGGCCGGGGTGGCCTTCGGTCCCGGCAAGGCCGCCAACGCGGGCGGGGTGGCGACCAGCGCGCTGGAGATGCGGCAGAACTCCGCGCGGGACACCTGGTCCTTCGAGCGGGCCGAGGGCGAGCTGGCCGCGATCATGCGCAGCATCCACCGCACCTGCCACGAGACCGCCGACCGGTTCGGGCGGCCCGGCGACTACGTGGCCGGGGCGAACATCGCGGGCTTCGAGCGGGTCGCGGACGCGATGCTCGACCAGGGCCTGATCTGACCGCGGGCGGCGGGGCGCGCGCCGGTACGGCGGCCGCCCCGCCGCCCCCGGCTCGTAAGGTGGCCCGCATGAACATCTGCGTCTTCTGCTCCGCCGCCGACCTCGACGACCGCTATGTCGTCCCGGCCCGCCAGTTCGCCGAGCTGATCGGCAAGGGCGGGCACGCCCTGGTGTGGGGCGGTTCGGACACCGGGCTGATGAAGGTCATGGCCGACGGGGTGCAGGAGGCCGGCGGGAAGCTGATCGGGATCTCGGTGGAATTCCTGGCGCACAAGGCGCGCGCGGGCGCCGACGAGATGGTCGTCACCAAGGACCTCGCCGAGCGCAAGGCGGAGATGCTGGCCCGCGCCGACGCCATCGTCATCATGGTCGGCGGCACCGGCACCCTCGACGAGGCCACCGAGATCCTGGAGCTGCGCAAGCACGGGCTGCACAGCAAGCCCGTCGTGCTGCTGAACACCGCCGGCTTCTACGACGGGCTGCACGAGCAGTTCCGGCGCATGGAGGACGAGGGTTTCCTGCCGCTTCCCCTCACCGACCTGGTGTTCTTCGCGGCGGACGGGGTCGGCGCGCTGGCCTACCTGGAGGAGAAGGCGGGCTTCACGGGCTGAGCTGCCGCCCCGCCGCCCGGAGAGCCGGCTCGTTAGGATCGGGCCCATGGGTACGCACTTGATCACGGGCGCAGGGTCGGGCATCGGAGCGGCGGTCGCACGGCGGCTGGCGGAGCGTGGCGAGGAGCTGTGGCTGCTGGCGCGCAGCGCGCCCCGCGCGAAGGAGCTGGCCGCGCAGTTCCCCACCGCCCATGTGATCGTGGGCGACCTGGCCAATCCGGAGAAGCTGTCCTTCGCGCTCGGCCAGCAGTCGCTGCCGGACCGGATCGACTCCCTCCAGCACATCGCGGGCGTCATCGAGCTGGGCGCGGTCGGCGATCTGCCGGCCAAGGCGTGGCAGCGGCAGCTCGCCGCCAACCTGGTCGCGCCGGCCGAGCTGACCCGGCTGCTGCTGCCGCTGGTGCGGCTCGCCAAGGGCCATGTGGTCTTCGTCAACTCCGGCGCCGGGCTGAACGCGCACGCCAACTGGAGCGCGTACGCGGCGAGCAAGCACGGCCTGAAGGCGCTGGCCGACTCCCTACGGGCGGAGGAGCACGCCAACGGCGTGCGGGTGACCTCGGTCTACCCGGGGCGCACGGCCACGCCGATGCAGGAGAGCACCCACCAGCAGGAGGGCAAGGCGTACGACCCGTCCCGCTGGATCGACCCCGAGTCGGTGGCCACCGCGATCCTCGCCGCCGTCGACCTGCCGCGGGACGCGGAGATCAACGACGTCTCGGTGCGCCCGGGACGCTGAGGTTCGTGGCCCACGGGGCCGCCGGAGGACCGCCGCGGCGACGTACGCTGCAAGAGTGACCACTGAAGCGAAGTCGACCGCGGCGGCGGGGTGCGGTTTCCGGGAGATCCGGGGACTCGTGACCGAACTGAGCCGCCGGCTGGACGCCCATCAGCGCAGCCGGATCGCCGAGCTGGACCTGACCCCGACGCAGGCCAAGGCGCTGGAGGAGCTGGGCGAGCCGAAGACCGCGCGGGAGCTGGCCGGGGTGCTCTGCTGCGAACCGCCCAATGTCACCTATGTCATCTCCAAGCTGGAGAAGCAGGGCATGGTGGTGCGGCAGCCGCATCCGCTCGACGGCCGGGCCAAGCAGCTCGTACTGACCGAGGCGGGGCGGGAGTTGCGGCTCGACCTGCTGCGCCGGATGGGCACCGCGTCGCCGCTGGACCACCTCACGCACGAGGAGCGGGCCGCGTTCCGTGACGACCTGCTGAAGGCCCTGGGGCGGGGCGACTGACCCCTGCGCCGGGAGGGCGCCGGCGGTTTCGTATGCCTTTCCTAAAGTTATAGCTGTAACCATTGCATGGAGTGATGCTTACAGCTTTAACTGCATTGCATGATCACTGAGAAGGCGACGGCGCGCGACTCGGCGCGCAGGACCCCCGAGGCGCCGGCCGCACCGGTCACCCCGGCGGCCCGTGGTGGGCTCCAACTCCTCGTGCTGGCCCTCGGGTTCGTGATGGCCAGCCTGGACACCGGCATCATGAACGTCGCGGCACACGACCTGCGGGCCCGCCTCGGCCTGAGCATGGCCGGCCTGACCTGGGTCGTCGACGGCTATGTCCTCGCCTTCGCCGCGCTGCTGCTGCTCGCCGGCTCGCTGGCGAAGCGGTACGGCGCCCGCCGGATCTACCTCGTCGGGCTCGCCGCGTTCACCGCCGCGTCCCTGCTCGGCGCGGTGGCCCCGGACGGCACCGTCCTGGTGGCGGCCCGCTTCGCCCAGGGCGTCGGCGCCGCGCTGTTCATGCCCAGCTCGCTGTCGCTGCTGATGAACGCCTTCCCCGAACCGGCCCGCCGGGCCAGGATCCTCGGCGTCTGGTCGGCGATCGTCTCCACCTCCGTGGGGCTCGCCCCGACCATCGGCGGCCTCCTGGTGGGTACCCTGGGCTGGCGCTCCATCTTCCTGGTCAACCTCCCCATCGGCATCGCCGGGCTGCTGCTCACCCGCCGGGTGATCGCGGCGGTCCCGGCCCGCGGTTCGGCGCTCGGCGGCACCGGCCACGTCCTCGGGCTGCTCGCCCTCGGAGCGCTCAGCTACGCCCTCATCGAAGGACCGGACCAGGGCTGGACCGCGCCGCTCGTACTGGGCGCCCTCGCGCTCACCGTGGTCGCGGTGGCCGGCTTCGTCGTCCGGGAACGGACCGCCCGGACGCCGATCCTGCCGGTCGCGCTCTTCTCGGACAGCCGGTTCTCGGCGGCCAACGCGGTCGGCTTCCTCTTCAACTTCGCCTTCTACGGCGCCCTGTTCGTCCTGGGGCTGTTCCTCCAGACGGCCCGCGGCGCGAGCGCGGTGACCGCCGGACTCCAGATGCTCCCGGCCGTGCTGATCCTGCCGTTCGGCAACATGCTCTACGCCCGGATCGGGCACCGCCTCGGCAACCGGACCGCGCTCACCGCCTCCCTGGCCGTCTCCGCCGCCGGATATGTCGTGCTCTTCCTGATCGTCCGGCCCGGACTGCCGTACTGGGTCCTCGCGGTGGTCCTCGCCGTCACCAACATCGGCAGCGGCATCAGCTCCCCGGCGCTGACCGGCGTCCTGATGGAGGCCGCCGGCCACGAGCACGCCGACATCGGCAGCGCCACCCTCAACGCCAACCGCCAGATCGGCTCGCTGGTCGGCATCGCCGGGATGGGCGCGGTGCTCACCGCCGCCGGCGGCGGCCACCCGGGCGCCCAGGCCGCCTTCGCCCTCACCGCCGGAGCCCTGGCGGTGGCCGCGGTGACCGGCTGGCTGGGCGTACGCGGCCGGCGGTGACCGGACGCACGTCCCGCGGGCGGGCGGGCGCGTGCGGTGGCGGGCCCGGGGTACGCACCCGGCGTCCGCCGCCGCATACCCTTCCGGGGTGAGCGAGAACAGCACGTACGAGTGGGCAGCGGGCGCGGCGACCGGTATCGGGTCGATGCCCGGCGGGGACGCGCGGGAGGCGGCCAAGACCGTCACCGGATCGCTGGAGACCTTCCCGTATCTGCCGGAGCTCCCGGCGCGGGGCCCCGGCGCCGACATGATCGGCCGCACCCTGGGGATGCTCGTCGAGGTCTACGGCCATGTGGAGCCCAGCGGCTGGCGGATCAGCGACCGGCCCGGCCGGGACACCCGGCGGGCGCACTCCTGGCTCGGCGAGGACCTCGACGCCCTGGAGGAATTCACCCAGGGCTACCAGGGCCCGCTGAAGGTCTCCGCGGTCGGCCCCTGGACGCTGGCCACCGCCCTGGAGCTGCGCAACGGCGAGGCCGCCCTCAGCGACCCCGGCGCCTGCCGGGACCTCGCGGCGTCGCTGGCGGAGGGGCTGCGCGGCCACCTCGCGGACGTCCGGCGCCGGGTGCCCGGCGCCGAGGTCGTCCTCCAGCTCGACGAGCCCTCGCTGACCGCGGTGCTCCAGGGGCGGGTCAGGACGGCGAGCGGGTACCGGACGCACCGGGCCGTGGACCGGGCCGTGGTCGAGGGCGCGCTGCGCGATCTCGTGGCGGTGGCGCAGGGCGGGCCCGTGGTCGTCCACTCCTGTGCGCCCGAGGTGCCGTTCGGGCTGCTGCGGCGGGCCGGCGTCACGGGCATCTCGTTCGATTTCGCGCTGCTCACCGAGCGTGAGGAGGAGGCGATCGGGGAAGCCGTCGAGAGCGGTACGGCGCTGTTCGCGGGCGTGGTGCCGGGCGTGGACGGCCGATTGTCAGACCCTGCCGGTAGCGTCATGGGTGTCAGGACGCTCTGGCGCAGGCTGGGGCTGGCACCAGGGACTCTCAGCGAGTCCGTGGTCGTCACCCCGTCGTGCGGGCTCGCGGGTGCTTCGCCCGGATATGCCCGTTCGGTGCTCGCCCATTGCGTCCGGGCGGCGAGGTCGCTCGCAGACAACCCTGAGTGACCGCACTCAAGGACCACGGGAGGACAAGACGGTGGCTGGCGAACAGCACGCAGCGCAATCCAAGGTGCCCACAGCGGCGCGGGAGAAGCACGCGCAGCTCGCTGAGCAGATCGAGGAGCACCGCTTCCGCTATTACGTGAAGGACGCTCCGGTCATCAGCGACGCCGAGTTCGACCGGCTGCTGCGCTCCCTGGAAGCACTGGAGAACGAACACCCCGAGCTGCGCACCCCGGATTCCCCGACCCAGAAGGTCGCCGGTGCGTATGCGACGGAGTTCACCGAGGTCGAGCACCGCGAGCGGATGCTCTCGCTCGACAACGCCTTCGACCAGGAGGAGTTGGCGGCCTGGGCGGAGCGGCTCGCCGGCGAGCTGGGCGGCGCCCCCAAGGGCGCGGGCTACCACTTCCTGTGCGAGCTCAAGGTCGACGGCCTCGCCGTCAACCTCACCTACGAGCACGGCCGGCTGACCCGCGCCGCCACCCGCGGCGACGGCCGCACGGGCGAGGACATCACCCCCAATGTCCGGACGATCGCCGACATCCCCAACCGCCTGAAGGGTGACCGGATTCCGGCCCTGGTCGAGGTGCGCGGCGAGGTCTACTTCCCCATGGAGAAGTTCCTCCAGCTCAACGAGCGGCTGGTGGCCGACGGCAAGCCGCCGTTCGCCAACCCCCGTAACGCCGCGGCCGGTTCGCTGCGCCAGAAGGACCCCAAGATCACGGCCAGTCGCCCGCTGCACATGGTCGTCCACGGCCTCGGTGCCCGCGACGGCCTGGAGATCGACCGGCTCTCGGAGGCGTACGGCCTGCTCAAGGAGTGGGGCCTGCCGACGGCCACCCACAACAGGGTCGTCGACTCCCTCGAAGCGGTGCGGGAGTTCATCGCCCACTACGGCGACCCCGAGACCCGCCGCACGGCCGTGGAGCACGAGATCGACGGCGTGGTCGTCAAGCTGGACGAGATCCGCCTCCAGGGCCGGCTGGGCTCGACGTCCCGCGCCCCGCGCTGGGCGATCGCCTGGAAGTACCCCCCGGAGGAGGTCAACACCAAGCTGGTGGACATCCGGGTCGGCGTCGGCCGCACCGGCCGGGTCACGCCGTACGCCGTGGTCGAGCCGGTCACGGTCGCCGGGTCCGAGGTGGAGTTCGCGACCCTGCACAACCAGGACGTGGTCAAGGCCAAGGGCGTGCTGATCGGGGACACCGTCGTGATCCGCAAGGCCGGTGACGTCATCCCCGAGATCCTGGGCCCGGTGGTCGACCTGAGGGACGGCGCCGAGCGGGAGTTCGTGATGCCGGCCGAGTGCCCCGAGTGCGGCACGGCCCTGCAGCCCGCCAAGGAAGGCGACATCGACCTGCGGTGTCCCAACAACCGCTCCTGTCCCGCGCAGATCCGTGAGCGGCTGTTCTACCTCGCCGGCCGCAAATGCCTGGACATCGAGAATTTCGGCTATGTCGCGGCCACCGCGCTGAGCCAGCCGCTGGAGCCCGCCGAGGCGCCGCTGAAGGACGAGGGCGATCTGTTCGGCCTCTCCGTCGAGCAGCTGCTGCCCATCAAGTCGTACGTCCTCGACCCCGATTCGGGGCTGCCCAAGCGCGACCCGAAGACCGGCGAGGAGAAGGTCGTCACGTTCTTCGCCAACCAGAAGGGCGAGCCGAAGAAGAACACCCTCGCGATGCTGGAGAACATCCAGGCCGCCAAGGAGCGCCCGCTGGCCCGCATCCTGACCGGTCTGTCCATCCGGCACGTGGGGCCCGTGGCGGCCGAGGCGCTGGCGCGGGAGTTCCGCTCGATCGACCGCATCCG
The DNA here is from genome assembly GCF_043202395.1 of Streptomyces sp. NPDC048197. Taxonomy (NCBI): domain Bacteria; kingdom Bacillati; phylum Actinomycetota; class Actinomycetes; order Kitasatosporales; family Streptomycetaceae; genus Streptomyces; species Streptomyces sp. NPDC048197. The sequence continues at coordinate 42,324 of NZ_JBIDAJ010000015.1, read as the reverse complement.
GGACGCGGACGAGGCCGAGCTGGCCGCCGTGGACGGCGTCGGGCCCACCATCGCCGCCTCGTTGAAGCAGTGGTTCGCCGAGGACTGGCACCGCGGGATCATCGAGAAGTGGCGAGCCGCCGGCGTCCGGATGGAGGAGGAGCAAACGGGTGAGGAGGGCCCGCGTCCCCTCGAAGGCGTCACCGTCGTCGTAACGGGCACACTTCAGTCACACACAAGAGATGGCGCGAAAGAGGCCCTCCAGAACCTCGGAGCGAAGGTGACCGGTTCCGTTTCGAAGAAGACCGGTTTCGTAGTGGTGGGCGACAACCCCGGTTCGAAGTACGACAAGGCGATGCAGTTGAAGGTCCCGGTACTGGACGATGACGGCTTCGCGGTGCTGCTGGAACAGGGTCCCGAGGCGGCACGAGCGGTAGCTGTCACTCCGCCTGAGGAGGAGTGAGGTGTCACCCCATCGGCGCATACCAGATTGATCCAGGATGCCGGGTCGCATTCGGGCAACCGTCGGCGATCGCTGCCCGCGGCGGCCTTCCGCGGCCTACTGTTGAGGAGTGCGCCTGCCGTGGCGCGGGCACAGCCGGCTGTGAGAGGGATCGGAATGAAACCGACCGACAGCGCCGCTCCGGCGTCGCGGCTCCGGCAGCTCGTCGTGCCCGCGTTGCCCGCGGCCATCGTCACCGTGGCGAGCCTCGCGCTCGCCACGGGCGTGTTCCGGACCCTGGGCGTAGGTGACGCGCTGTTCCCCGGGGGCTCGGTGGGATGGTCGCTGGCGATCCTGACCGGCGTCATCGTCGGCCACCTGGTCGCCCTCGGCCGCGACCGCTGGTGGGGCGGCACGGGCTCCGGTGCGGCGCTCGCCCTCGCCGTCCTGCTGCTCTACGGCTGGGTCCCGGCCACCCTCGTCAGCCTCTCCGTCGTCGTGCTGGTCGGCGCCGCCCGCCGGCACCGCTGGCGGCAGGCCGTGGTGCACGGCGCCGTCGACGTCCTCGGCATCGGCGCCGCGGCGCTCGGCCTCGCCGCGTTCGGCGTGGTCTCCACCGTCCGCCAGCCGTGGACCCCGCTCGCCTGGGACCTCTCCGTCCTCCCCGAAGTGGTCGTCACCGCGGGCGGCTATCTGTTCGTCAGCCGCGGCCTGCTGTGGCTCAGCCTCACCCCGCGCAGCGGCCAGCTCCCGGCCATCCCCCGCACCGCGGTCGTCCGCCAGGCCCTGGTCGGCATCGCCCTGCTCGGCATCGCCCCGCTGATCGCCGTCTGCGCGGTCAACGCCCCGCTGCTGCTGCCGCTGTTCGCGGTGCCGCTGATCGCGCTGGACTCCACCCTCTGGATAGCCCGGGCCCGGGCCGAGGAGCAGCTGCGCGACCCGCTCACCGGCCTGCCCAACCGCCAGTGGCTGCTGGAGCGCACCTGGACCGCGCTGGACGAGGCCGAGCGGATCGGCGCCCGCTCGGCCCTGGTCCTCATCGACCTGGACCGCTTCCGCTCCGTCAACGACACCCTCGGCCACCTCGCCGGCGACCGCCTGCTGCTGCAGATCGCCGACCGGCTGCGGCACGCCCTGCCGCGCGGCGCCGAGGCGGCCCGGCTCGGCGGCGACGAGTTCGCCGTCCTGCTGCCCACCACCGACTCCCTCACCAGCTCCCAGCGGGTGGCCCGCAACCTCGTCGCCGCCCTCAGTTCCCCGCTGGACCTCGACGGCCTGACCCTCGTGCTCGAAGCCAGCGCGGGGGTCGCCGTCTTTCCCGACCACGCCCTGGACGCCGAAGGGCTGCTGCGCCGCGCCGATGTGGCGATGTACCAGGCCAAGCGGGACCGCAGCGGCGTCGAGCTCTACGAGGCCAAGCGCGACGGCAACACCCCCGACCGGCTGGGCCTGCTGGGCGATCTGCGGCGCGCCCTGGACGCCGGCGACGTCGAGCTGCACTACCAGCCCAAGGTCGGATTCGACGGACATGTCGCCGGGCTGGAGGCACTGGTCCGCTGGGTGCACCCCGACCGCGGCCGGGTGCCCCCCGACGAGTTCATCGCTATCGCCGAGTCCTCCGGCCTGATGCCCCGGCTCACCGAGTACGTCCTCGAAACCGCGCTCGCCCAGGTGGCGCGCTGGCGCGCGATGGGCCTGGAGGTCCCGGTCGCCGTCAACGTCTCCCCCCGCGACGTGCACTCCCCGGGCTTCGCCGGCGCCGTCGCGGCCCGGCTCGCCCGACATCGCGTCCCACCGGGCGCCCTCCAACTGGAGATAACCGAGCACGTCCTGCTGGAGGATCCACAGCGGGCCGCCGACACGCTCGCCGGGCTCACCGCCCACGGCGTGAAGATGTCGCTGGACGACTTCGGCACCGGCTACTCCTCCCTCGTGCACCTCCGCCGCCTCCCGGTCAGCGAGCTGAAGATCGACCGCTCCTTCGTGGCCCGGCTGGCCGTCGACACGGAGGACGCCGAGATCGTCCGCTGCACCCTCGACCTGGCCCATTCGCTCGGCCTGCTGGTCGTCGCCGAGGGCGTGGAGGACGACGAGACCTGGGAACGGCTGCGCGACCTCGGTTGCGACGCCGTCCAGGGCTGGCTGGTGGCGGCCGCGATGCCGCCCGACGAGACCACGGCCTGGCTGAGGGCCCGCGGTGAGCACGGCTGGCACCGCGAATCGGAGACGGCCGCCCTGGCGGCGGAGAAGGCAGCCGAGCGCCCTTCGGGACAGGTCCTGAACTGACCCGGCCACCGGCCGTCCCGTGTCCCCGCTCCGAACCCAGCCCAGCCGAGAACACCAGCGAAGCCGAAACGGACAGCGAACCCGAAACGGACAGCGAACCCGAGAACGCCGCCGAAGCCGAGGCCGAGGCCGAAGCCGCCGGCGAAACCGAAGCCGACCGCGAAGCCGAAGCCGACCGCGAAACCGAAGCCGACGACAGCCGGGCCGAAGCCGCCGCCGAACCCGCAGAAAGCGGCGAACCGGAGGCCGACGGCGACCGGACCGACGGGCCCGATCAGGCCCCCGAGCCCCGCTGACCGGGGCGCGCCCGCCCGCCGGGCCGCGCCCCGGCGAAACGGTTTCGCGGCCGCTGACCCGTACGCCATAGGATTGGGCCGGAAAAAGTTCACCGGAGTGCTCGCCGAGATCACTCCACGGGGAACACTCCGCCCAGAACACTCCGCCAAGAACACCAGAGGATCTCTGCATGCCTGGCATCACGCGCGAGGAGGTCGCCCACCTCGCCCGGCTGGCACGTCTGGAGCTGCAGGACGAAGAGCTCGACCACTTCGCCACCCAGCTCGACGACATCATCGGCGCGGTCGCCCGCGTCTCCGAGGTCGCCGACCAAGACGTTCCGCCGACCTCCCACCCGCTGCCCCTGACCAACGTCATGCGGCCGGACGAGGTCCGTCCGTCGCTGACCCCCGAGCAGGCGCTCTCCGGCGCCCCGGCCCAGGAGCAGCAGCGTTTCAAGGTGCCGCAGATCCTGGGTGAGGAGTGACCGACATGGCCGACCTGATCAAGCTCAGCGCCGCCGAGATCGCGGACAAGATCGCCGCCGGCGAGCTCACCGCCGTCGAGGTGACCGAGGCCCACCTGGCCCGCATCGAGGCCGTCGACGAGAAGGTGCACGCCTTCCTCCACATCGACCGCGAGGGCGCGCTCGCGCAGGCCCGCGCCGTCGACGAGAAGCGGGCCCGCGGCGAGAAGCTCGGCCCGCTGGCCGGCGTCCCGCTCGCGCTCAAGGACATCTTCACCACCGAGGGCGTCCCGACCACCGTCGGTTCCAAGATCCTCGAAGGCTGGCTCCCGCCGTACGACGCCACGGTCACCAAGAAGCTCAAGGCCGCCGACGTCGTCATCCTCGGCAAGACCAACATGGACGAGTTCGCCATGGGGTCCTCCACCGAGAACAGCGCCTACGGCCCGACCGGCAACCCCTGGGACCTGACCAAGATCCCCGGCGGCTCCGGCGGCGGCTCCTCCGCCGCCCTCGCCTCCTTCGAGGCCCCGCTCGCCATCGGCACGGACACCGGCGGCTCCATCCGCCAGCCCGCCGCCGTCACCGGCACGGTCGGCGTCAAGCCCACCTACGGCGGCGTCTCCCGCTACGGCATGGTCGCCTTCTCGTCCTCCCTCGACCAGGGCGGGCCCTGCGCCCGTACGGTCCTGGACGCCGCGCTGCTCCACGAGGTGATCGCCGGGCACGACCCGATGGACTCCACCTCCATCGACGCCCCCGTCCCGCCCGTCGTTGAGGCGGCCCGCAACGGCAGCGTCGAGGGCATGCGGGTCGGCGTCGTCAAGCAGTTCCGCGGCGAGGGCTACCAGGCCGGCGTGCTGCAGCGCTTCGACGAGTCGGTCGCGCTGATGAAGGAGCTCGGCGCCGAGATCGTCGAGCTGGACTGCCCGTCCTTCGACCTCGCGCTCGCCGCGTACTACCTGATCGCGCCGTCCGAGTGCTCCTCCAACCTGGCCCGCTTCGACGCCATGCGCTACGGCCTGCGGGTCGGCGACGACGGCACGAAGTCCGCCGAGGACGTCACCGCCCTGACCCGCGAGGCCGGCTTCGGCCCCGAGGTCAAGCGCCGGATCATGCTCGGCACCTACGCGCTGAGCTCCGGCTACTACGACGCGTACTACGGCTCCGCCCAGAAGGTGCGGACGCTGATCACCCGCGACTTCGAGAAGGCCTTCGAGCAGGTCGACGTGATCGTCTCGCCGACGACGCCGACCACCGCCTTCCCGATCGGCGAGCGTGCCGACGACCCGATGGCGATGTACCTCGCCGACGTGTGCACGCTCCCCGTCAACCTGGCAGGCAACGCAGCCATGTCGCTGCCCTGCGGTCTGGCACCCGAGGACGGGCTGCCGGTGGGCCTGCAGATCGTCGCCCCCGCCATGAAGGACGACCGGCTCTACAAGGTCGGCGCCGCGGTCGAGGCCGCGTTCACCGCCAAGTGGGGTCATCCGCTGCTTGAGGAGGCACCGTCACTGTGAGTGGAAAGCTCGCCAAGGCCAAGGGCTTCAAGAAGTCCAAGCCCGGTACGTACCTGTCCATCGGCACCACGCTGTTCGGCGCGGTGAGCGTCGTCAAGCAGGCGAAGAAGGCGCGGGTGGAGCAGGACACGCTCCAGCTGGTCGACGCCGTCGTCTCCGCCGCCGCCATCGTCACCGGCGTCGCCCTGCTCATCCGCGAACTGCGCCGTCTGGGCGACGACGACGTCCTCGCGGACTGACCGGCGCCGGACCCTGAGAGGTTAGTTTCACCGTGACTGTCACCGACCTGGTGTCGTACGAGGACGCGCTGGCCGCCTACGACCCCGTCATGGGGCTCGAGGTCCACGTCGAACTCGGCACCAAGACCAAGATGTTCTGCGGGTGTTCCACCGCCCTCGGCGCCGACGCCAACGCGCAGACCTGCCCCACCTGCCTCGGCCTGCCCGGCTCGCTCCCGGTCGTCAACGCGACCGGTGTCGAGTCGGCGATCAAGATCGGTCTGGCGCTCAACTGCAAGATCGCGGACTGGTGCCGCTTCGCCCGGAAGAACTACTTCTATCCGGACATGCCGAAGAACTTCCAGACCTCCCAGTACGACGAGCCGATCGCCTTCGACGGCTACCTCGACGTACAGCTGGAGGACGGCGAGGTCTTCCGGGTGCACATCGAGCGCGCCCACATGGAGGAGGACACCGGCAAGTCGACGCACGTCGGCGGCGCCACCGGCCGCATCCACGGCGCCCGGCACTCCCTCCTGGACTACAACCGCGCCGGCATCCCGCTCATCGAGATCGTCACCAAGCCGATCGAAGGAGCGGGGTCGCGGGCTCCGGAAGTCGCCAAGGCGTACGTCGCCGAACTCCGCGAGCTCATCAAGGCGCTCGGCGTCTCCGAGGCCCGGATGGAGCAGGGCCAGATGCGCTGCGACGTGAACCTCTCGCTGCGCCCCAACGGCACCGAGAAGTTCGGTACGCGCTCGGAGACGAAGAACGTCAACTCGCTCCGGTCCGTCGAGCGCGCCTGCCGCTTCGAGATCCAGCGCCACGCGGCGGTGCTCTCCTCCGGTGGCACGATCGTCCAGGAGACCCGCCACTTCCATGAGGAGGACGGCTCCACGACGCCCGGCCGGATCAAGGAGGAGGCGGAGGACTACCGCTACTTCCCCGAGCCGGACCTGGTGCCGGTGGCCCCCTCCCGCGAGTGGGTCGAGGAACTGCGCGCGACCCTGCCCGAACTGCCGCGCCTGCGCCGCAACCGCCTCCGCGAGGAGTGGGGCGTCAGCGAGCACGACATGCAGTCGATCCTCAACGCGGGTGCGGTCGACCTGATCGTCGCCACCGTCGAGGCCGGTGCGGACGCCGCCGCGGCCCGTAAGTGGTGGATGGGCGAACTGGCCCGCCGCGCCAATGAGGACGGCATCGAGCTGGCCGCCCTGCCGATCACCCCCGAGCAGGTCGCCCGGGTCGCCGAGCTGGTCGCCAAGGGCGATCTGAACGACAAGCTGGCCCGTCAGGTCATCGAGGGCGTTCTCGCCGGCGAGGGCACCCCGGACGAGGTCGTCGAGAAGCGCGGCCTGAAGGTCGTCTCCGACGAGGGCGCCCTGGGCACCGCCGTCGACGAGGCGATCGCCGCCAACGCCGCCATCGCCGACAAGATCCGCGGCGGCAAGGTGGCCGCGGCCGGCGCCCTGGTCGGCGCGGTCATGAAGGCCACCCGCGGCCAGGCCGACGCGGCCCGCGTGCGCGAGCTGATCTTGGAGAAGCTGGGCGTCGAGGGCTGATCCCGGTTCCTTCCGGTTGCTTGGCCGAGCGGCCGTCCTCCTCCGGGAGGGCGGCCGCTTCGCGTACGACCGGCTGATGCGTAGAACGACCGGATGATGCGGGCGACCGGATGATGCGTACGGCCGGGTGACGCGGGCGACCGGATGATACGGGCGTGGAATGCCGGGCCCGGTCCGGACGCTGTGCAAGGGTACGGATCTTCATCCCCCAGCCAGAGTGGAGGAACGGGTGCCGGAGCAACGGGCGCAGGAGGAACGCGTGCAGCACGACAGTCTCACCGCACGGATCGGCCGGGTCGGCGTCTGGCACGGTGGACTCGGCCGGGAACCGGCGGCAACCGCCCGCCGGGCAGCCGCCGAGATCGAGCAACTCGGTTACGGTGCCCTGTGGTTCGGCGAAGGCCCCGCCACCAAGGAGGCGTTCAGCCACGCCGGACTCCTCCTCGCCGCCACCGAACGCCTCACCGTCGCCACCGGCATCGCCAACATCTGGGGCCGCGACGCCGCAGCGGCGAACGGCGCCGCACACACCCTCGCCGAGGCGTACGACGGCCGCTTCGTCCTCGGCCTCGGCGCCAGCCACGCCCCGATCGTCGGCCTCCGCGGCCATACCTACGCCAAGCCGCTGGCCGCGATGCGCGCGTACCTCGACGCGCTGGACCGCGCCCCCTACGAGGGCCCGATCACCGACCCCGCACCGCCCCGCGTCCTGGCGGCCCTCGGCCCCAAGATGCTCGAACTCGCCCGGGACCGCGCGGCCGGCGCCCACCCGTACTTCGTCCCCACGGAACACACCGCCCGCGCCCGCGAGACGCTCGGGCACGGCCCGCTGCTCGCCCCCGAACAGGCCGTCCTCCTGGAGACCGACCCTTCCCAGGCCCGTGCCCTGGCCCGCGAGCACCACACCCGCTTCTACCTGCAACTCCCCAACTACGTGGGCAACCTGCGCCGCTTCGGCTTCGACGACGCCGACTTCGCGGACGGCGGCAGCGACCGCCTGGTCGACGCGATCGTCGCCTGGGGCGACGTGGACACCGTCCGGCGCCGCGTCCAGGAACACCTCGACGCGGGCGCCGACCACGTCGCCATCCAGCCCGTGGCTGCCCACCGCGGCCTGGGCCTGGACCAGCTCCGGGAACTGGCCCCGGCGTTGCTGGCGGACTGACCGGCGCGGCCACGCGTCAGCGGGTTCGGGGCGCGACGACCGCCCCGCGGCCCATGAGGTGCAGCAGCCGCTTCTGCCGCGAGGCGCCCTGGGGCAGTACGCCGTCCGGGGCGCTGAAGAACCGGTGGGTCGTGTCGGCGGCGAGGGGTGACTCGGCCAGTCCCGCGTAGATCACTTCGAGTCGGCCGAGGATCCACGTGACCAGGCCGTCGTCGAGGGCCTCGTCGGCACCGATGGCCCGGGCGAGGTCCCAGGTGTGCACGGCGCTGTCCGTGAGCCGTACGGCCAGCGCCTGCCGCCCGGTCACCCGGCCCAGTGGATGGTCGAGGGACCGCTCCAACGCCCCGGGCCGCCCGAAGGCCGCCGCACACTCCCGAACGGACCGGACGTACGCGGCCGGCGGATGCTCACCCAGTGCGTCCACGTCCCGCATCCGCAGGAACTCCGCACTGCTGCCGCCGCCCAGCAATCGCACATAACTGAGGTTGCCCCGGACCATGTGGTTGGTCAGCGCCCGCACGTCCCACTCCACGCACGGAGTCGGCCAGGCCGAACCGCTAGACGAGCCCGTCGAAGGAATCGATATTCGTGTCGGTGTCGGTGTCGGTGTCGGTGTCGGTGTCGGCGTCGGTCATGGGCCGACATCCTGCCCGCGACGGTCCGGCGGGACCGGCGGATAACGGACGCCGAGCTCAGCCCACCACGCCGGCGACGAACGCAGCCCAGGCGTCGGCGCTGAGGGCGAGTATGGGGCCGTCGGGGTTCTTGGAGTCGCGGACGTGGACGGTGGCGTGGGGGGAGGCGGCGACCTCGATACAGGCTCCGCCCTGGTCGCTGCTGTAGCTGGACTTGCGCCAGTTGTAGGCGATCTCGACGCAGTTGCCACCTTCGCTGGCGCTGTAGCTGGACTTGAACCAGGCCAGGTCACCGGTTGCTGGGCTGCTCATGCCTCTCCCGCCAGTTGGTCGAGCAGGCTGATGCTGTCCTCCGGGGTCAGCGCCTGCGACCGCAGCATCCCATATTTGTATTGCAGCAGACTTACCTCATCGGGATCGTCCACGAGGAAGCTGACTCGCTGGCCCTCGATATAGCCCAGTTGTCCGTGGTCCGGCGTCTCCAGCAGGACGAGGGGCCCGTCCAGCCCCGCGTGCTTAGTCCGCGTTAACGGCATGATCTGGAATCCGAGGAACGGCAACTCCGCACACTGCCGCAGATTCCTGACCTGCTCCCGCAAGATCTCCGCGTCCCCAATGGGTCGGCGCAAGACCACTTCCTCCACGATGAAGTTCAGGACGGGCGGCGGGTCCCGCTCCAACAGCTGCTGCCGATCGAGCAGCGCGGAGAGTCGTTCGGCGGCTTCCGCTTCACTGATGGGCGGGAACAGGCACGAGAAGACGGCCCGGGCGTAGTTCTCGGTCTGCAACAGGCCCG
>NZ_JBIDAJ010000015.1:0-32881 GCF_043202395.1 Streptomyces sp. NPDC048197 | reverse complement strand
AGCGCGGAGAGTCGTTCGGCGGCTTCCGCTTCACTGATGGGCGGGAACAGGCACGAGAAGACGGCCCGGGCGTAGTTCTCGGTCTGCAACAGGCCCGGCATGACGTGGTTCTCGTACGACAGCAGGGACAGCGCGTCCGCCTCGTACTCGACGAAGTCCTGCACGAAGGCCGGAAAGCGCTCCTTCTCCGGAACCTTCTGCACCGCAACCGCCAACGCCCCCTTCGTCTCCAGGAGTTCGTCCAGCGTCTCGGCCAGGTCGATCTTCAGCGGTCTGCGGCCCTGCTCGATGGAGCCGATGGTGTCCTCGTGGAGCCCGACCCGCTCGGCAAGGGCGGGCTGGGTGATCCGGGCGGCCCGCCGGAAGTGGCTCAACTGGGCTCCGATCACATGCCAGGACGTGATCCTCTTCGGTTTGTTCGCCGGGTGCATGCGCACTGCTTTCCCCTCCCCGTACGCGGCCGACACGGCCGCAGGTCGTACATCGAATCTGTACGACTTCACGCTGTGGCCCAGCATAGTCACTCCCTGTGACATTGGAGCCATGCAGAAGGAGATCCAGACGCTTCAGACCCGAACCGCCCTGTACCGCCGGGAGCGCCACTCCGTGGCTCTGGCCAGGGAGTTCACCCGTACCGCGCTCGCCGACTGGGACCTGAAGCAACGGGCGGAAGACATCGTGCTCTGCGTGAGCGAACTGGCCACCAACGCCCTCCTGCACGGCGTCCCGCCGGGCCGTGGCTACCGGCTGTGGCTGTCTCTGCCGGAGGCCGCGCGCGGGACGCTACGCATCGAGGTGCACGACAGCGGTGGTGGCGAGCCGTGCGTACCGGCGGCCGCCGTCACCGGCGACGCGGAGGCCGGGCGCGGGCTGCTGCTCGTGGCCGCGCTCGCCGACGCGTGGGGCATCGGCGAGCGCCTACCGGGGAAGGTCGTGTGGTGCGAGTTCCGCCGGGGTGAGGGGGACGCCGGCGAGGGCTACGGGAGGGCGTGAACGTGCGGCCCGACCGCGTTGGACCACGCATTACCACTCGCCGCGTCCCAGTTCGTGGACCAGGTCATGGCGCCCCGTACGCCCGGATACGTCCGGGACGGCTTGAACGAGCCGCAGCTCGTCCCCTTGGCGAGGCAGTCCAGGGCGGCGTTGACGACGCTCGGGGCGACGTACCCGCTGCCCGCGCCCCGCGTGGAGGCGGGCAGGCCCAGGCCCACCTGGGACGGGTCGAGGCCGCCTTCGAGCTGGATGCAGGCCAGCGCGGTCAGGAAGTCCACGGTCCCCTGGGAGTACACCTTTCCGTCACATCCCAACATCGACCCGCTGTTGTAGTACTGCATGTTGACGACGGTGAGGATGTCCTTCACGTTCAGCGCCGTCCGGAAATAGCTGCCGGACGTCGACTGCATGTCGATCGTCTGCGGCGCCATGGTGAGCACGAGCCGGCCGCCCGCCTTCTGGGACAGCGAGCGCAGGGCCTGGCTCATATAGGTCGGATTGAGGCCGTTTTCGAGGTCGATGTCGACGCCGTTGAAGCCGTACTGCTGCATCAGCGCGTACACGCTGTCGGCGAAGTTGGCGGCCGAGGCGGAATCGTTGACCGAGACCGTGCCCTTCTCGCCGCCGACGGAGATGATGACGGACTTGCCGGCCGCCTGCTTGGCCTTGATGTCGGCCTTGAACTGGTCGACGGTGTAGCCGCCGAGGCCGGCCGAGTCGAGGTTGAAGGTGACCGCGCCGGGCGTGGTCGTGGCATCGGCGAAGGCGACCGCGATGATGTCGTACTGGTTCGGTACGTCGCTGATCTTCTGGACCGTCGCGCCGTTGTTGAAGTTCTGCCAGTAGCCGGTGACCGCGTGCTTGGGGACGGAGGGGTCGGTTCCGCCGCCTGAGGGGGTGGTCGTCGCGGTGACTTCGGCCGAACGGGCCGACTCCCCGGCGGCGTTGGTGGCGGTGACCTGGAAGCGGTAGGTGGTGGAGGGGGAGAGTCCGGTCACCGTCGCCGAACTTCCGCCGGTGGTCGTTGCCTTCGCCCCGTCGCGGTAGACCGTGTAACCCGTGGCGCCGGAGACCGGGTTCCAGGAGAGCGTGACCGAGGACGACGTCACGGAGCCGGCCGCCAGGCCCCCGGGCGCCGCCGGGACCTGGGGCCCGGGGTCGGTACCGCCCCCGCCGTCCGGCCCCAACACGCTGAAATCGTCGGCGTAGTAGGCCGGTTGCCCGTACCAGCCATGGGTGTAAACGGTGACGGAGGTCGTGCTCGGGCCCGTGGTGAAGCTGGTGACGAGCTGCTGCCACCCGGTGGCCGAAGGCGTCCAGGTGGACACGTCCGTGGTGCCGGTGCCCGACGCACCCAGGTACACGTAGGAGCCCTGGACGTACGCGCTGAGCCGGTACGTCGAGTTGGGCTTGACGGCGACGATTTGCGAGCAGTTGGCGTTGTCCGAGGCGGTGGGGGTCGCCTTGAGGGCAGCGGTGTCGCTGTGCACGGGTGAGCTGACGGAGGTCCCGCTCCCCGCCGAACAGGTCCAGTTGCTCAGACCCGACTCATAGCCGGCGTTCTTGGCGACGTTGACGTCGGCGGTGGCGGAAGCAGGGGCGGTGGCGGCAGAAGCGGGGGTGGTCCCGGTCGCGGTTGCGGTGGCCGCCGCGGTGGCGAGGACCGCCAGGACGGACGTGATCACGCGTCTGTGACGCCAGGGTCTGATGCGGGTGCGTGCTGCTGCGGTACGAGGCATACCTGTCTCCTGTGCCGAGGGGGAAACCCGAGGACTGCACGAGACGGTGGCCACCGCTGACGAGGGGCCGTTGCCGACCCTGCGCACAGAATGGTTCAGACCAATGCGCCGGTCAAGAGGTGTGACGTGGACAGGCGGTACCGCGCGGTGCGGCTGTGGCCGGTACGGAGGGGATGGAAGTCGAGCGGGGGCGCCGCCAGTTATGCGGGCCGAATTGCCGCCCCGCCCAAACGGCAAGGTAATTGAAGCTGAAAAGAACCGCGGCCCGGCTTTCCCGGCCTGGCCTTTCAGTCGCCCTGACGCCCCGTGTCCAACGCTCCGTTGTCAGTGCCGTATGCCAAAGTATGTTCGAGCAGTTGAGCAGGGATTCGGGGGAGGGCTCGGTCCGTTATGTCTTTGATCGATGAGGTGGCGGCGATTCATGCCGGTCAACCAGATCCGGCCGCGCTCGTGGGCGAATTCCGGCGCACGCATGTCTTGATTCCGACGGTCAACGACACGCTGCTCTCCACCGAGTTGGACGGCATCCGCTGGCTGTACGCCTTCACCGACGAGGAGGCGCTGTCCCGTTTCGCGCTGGGCCGTGGTGCGGAGCCAGGCGCGGAGTGGCGGTACGTGTCCGTGTCCGGCGCCCGCGTCCTTGACGTGCTGATTCCTGCCGTCGACAGCCCTACGGGGGTGGCCCTGGACGCGGGCAGTGAACAGGGCGCGCTGTTCCCGCCGGTGAGTGGAATCGTGCCTGACCGGGTGGCCATCGACGTCGCCGCCGTATCGGATGACGGTATATCCGATGGCATATCGGACGTTTCGCGCGAGGGGGGGGAGCGTAAATGGGCCTGATGAGCGGAGACGGCTACCAACTGGAGCCGGAAGCATTCGAGCAGCTCACCAAGGGCATCAGGGCCGCAACAGCCGAGCTCAAAGAACTCGGCTTCGACGTGGAGGCCCAACTGGGGCGCGGTTTCGACCGATTGTCCTTGGACAACATGGAATGTGGCGATGACGGCTTGGCCGCCGTCCTGGACTCCTTCTGCGACCGCTGGGGCTGGGGCGTACGCACCCTGATGCAGGACGCCAACGAATTCTCCAAGAAGCTGGGTATCACGGCCGGCCTTTACTACGAGCAGGAGCAGTACTTCTCGGACACCCTGAAGCAGACCGTGAACGCGGCGATGGGCGACCCGAACCTGACCGCGGAGAAGTTGCACAAGCGGTCCTGGGACAAGGTCATCGGCGACAACCCGTTCACCCAGGTGGCGAACGCCGACTTCGACCCCCACTCCGAGGCGTCGCGGAAGTCGCGCAAGGAGATGCTGCAGGCGGGTGACCAGTTGCTCCAGGACGTCCAGTCGGTCCCGGACCGCATCAAGAACGGCGGGGAGGACGTGGAGGTCACCACGGGCTTCTACGAGGCGGGGAAGCCGCACGGTCAGCAGGGGCAGCAGGGGCACGGGGGTAGCGGCAAGTGAGCATATTCAGCGATGGGTTGGACGCCCTGGGGGATGGGGCCAGCAAGATCACGGGGGCCATCGAGCGCGGCGCGGGGGAGGTGGTCGACAAGGGCGCCGAGCTGACCGGTGACGCGCTGGAGACGGTCGGACTGGACGGCGCGGCGCACGCGGTCCGTAATGGCGGCGCGAAACTGGCCGGCGCCCTGGGGGCACACGTCGACGAACGCCAGCTCGGCGAGACCGAGGACCCCAAGGAACTCATCCATGGCGACCCGGGCAAGATCGCCGAAACCGCGTCCCACCTCAAGGACTTCTCCGCCGCGTTCGACCGGGTGGCGAACGGCATGCGCAAGCTGGGCTCGGGCCAGCACTGGAGCGGTAAGGCGGCCGATGCCTTCCGTGAGGCGTTCGACATGCACCCCAAGCAGTGGATGCACGCCGCCGACGCCTGCGGCGACGCCTCCAAGGCGCTGGCGTCGTACATGGAGACGGTGATCTGGGCGCAGGGCAAGGCCGCCGACGCGATCGAGAAGTACCACAACGCCCAGGAGGCCACCCGCCGTTCCTTCGAGGCGTACAAGGCCCGCGTCGAGCGCTACAACTCCCAGGCCGACGCCTACAACGCCGCCGTCGATCAGGGCCAGGACCCCGGCCCCATGCCGCAGGAACCGACCGTCGAGGCAGACCCGGGCGCCGAGGGCCGCGAGGCCGCCGAGGACATGCTCAAAAGCGCCCGCAGCCAGCGCAACGAAGCAGCCGAGCGCGCCCGCAACGCCATCAAGGCCGCCTTGGCGCATGCGCCCGAGAAACCGGCACTGACCCAACTCGCGGGCGCGGCGCTCAAGGACGGCAGCGAGGCAGTCGTCCTGGAGCACCTACACATGGCTGGTGGTGCCTTGAAGGCCGGCGCCGACACCCTCAAGCTCGGCCGCAAGATCAATCCGCTGGACCCGTACAACGTCACGCACCCGTTCCAGTTCATGGACAACACCGCGATGACCCTCATGGGCCTGGCCCAGGCACCTCTTCACCCGGTGGAGACGGCCAAGGGGATGCTGGGGTCGGGCTGGGGCAGCGATCCGGGCGACGCCTGGGGTTCCATGTGGGTGAACATCCTTGGGGGGAAGGGCGCAGGAGGGCTCGGCAAGACCGCGGCCAAGGCGGGCGCGAAGGAGGCCGCCGAGAACGCGGCCCGCACCGCGGCCAAGGAGGGCGGCAAGCGCACCGTCCGGGACCGCCTGCGTACGGCATGGTGCAAGACCTTCGGCAGCGACCCCATCGACATGGCCACCGGCCGCATGCACCTGCCGCAAACGGACATCACCCTCCCCGGCAGCCTCCCCCTCACCTTCTCGCGCACCTTCGAGTCGTCCTACCGCACCGGCCGCTGGTTCGGCCCGACCTGGATGTCCACGGTCGACCAGCGCCTGGAGATCGACTCCGAGGGCGTCATCCTCATCGGCGAAGAGGGCAACTTCCTCCTCTACCCCCACCCCGCAGTCGGCGTCCCCACCCGCCCGATAGAGGGCGACGGCGCCCCACTCGAACTCACCCCCGACGGCGACTACTTACTGGCCGACACCGTAACGGGCATCCGACGCTACTTCACCACCTACACCGACCACCTCGCCGTCCTCGACGAGATCTCCGACCGCCACGGCAACCACCACACCTTCGACTACACCGAAGACGGCACCCCGCTCGCCATCACCCACAGCGCCGGCTACCGCCTCCTCTTCACCACGGAGGAGCGCCGCATCACTGCCCTCCACCTGGCCGGCGCCGCCCCCGACGGCAGCGACCAACTCCTCGTCACCTACGGCTACGACGAACTCGGCAACCTCACCACCGTCACCAAGTCCACCCACCTCCCCCTCCGCTTCACCTACGACGACGCCGGCCGCATCACCTCCTGGACCGACACCAACAACAGCAGCTACCACTACGTCTACGACGACGCCGACCGCTGCATCACCCAGGGCGGCATCGAAGGCCACCTCCGCGGCGACTTCACCTGGGGCGACCCCGACCCGGAAACCGGCCTGCGCACCAACCACCACCGCAATTCCCTCGGCCAGGTCACCACTTACCAGGTCAACGACCACCACCACATCGTCGCCACCACCGACCCCACCGGCGCCACCACCCGCACCGTCCGCGACGCGGCCCACCGCATCCTCTCCACCACCGACCCGCTCGGCCGCACCACCACCATCGACTACGACGAAGCCGGCCGCCCGACAACCGTCACCCTCCCCGACGGCTCCACGTCCACCACGACCTACGACACTGACGGCAACCCGGTTGCGGTCACCGGCCCCGACGGCACCACCTGGACCCACACCTACAACGCCACCGGCAACCGCACCTCATCGACGGACCCCACCGGGGCGACCACCACCTACACCCACGACACCCGCGGCAACCTCGCCTCCGTCACCGACGCCCTGGGCAACACCACCCACCTCTACTGCAACAAGGCCGGCCTCCCGCTCTCCGTAACCGACCCCCTCGGCGCGGTGACCCACTACCGCCGCGACGCCTTCGGCCGAACCACGTCCATCACCAACCCCCTCGGCGAAACCACCCACATGGTGTGGACGGTCGAAGGGAAGCTGGCCGCCCGCATCGACCCCACCGGCGCCACCGAGCAGTGGACCTACGACGGCGAAGGCAACCGCACCTCCCACACCGACCCCATCGGCCAGACCACCCACTACGAATACGGCCACTTCGACCTCCTGGTGGCCCGTACCGACCCTGACGGCGTCCGCTACGACTTCCTCCACGACACCGAACTCCGCCTCACCCAGGTCACCAACCCCCAGGGCCTGACCTGGAACTACGCCTACGACGCCGCCGGCCGTCTCGCCTCCGAAACGGACTTCGACAACCGGGCGCTCACCTACACCCACGACCCCGCCGGCCAGCTCTCCACCCGCACCAACGCCCTCGGCGAGGTCACCACCTACACCCGAGACACCCTCGGTCGTATCACCGAGAAGGATGCCGCGGGTCTGCTGACGACCTACCTCCACGACGCCTCGGGCAACCTCCACCAGGCAGCGAACCCCGACGCCACCGTCACCTACACCCGCGACATCCTGGGCCGTGTCACCGCCGAATCCGTGAACGGCCGCACGATGTCGTTCACCTACGACGCCCTGGGCCGCCGCACCTCCCGCACCACCCCCACCGGCCACACCACCACCTACACCTACGACGCAGCCGGCAACCGCACCGCCATGGACATCGCCGGCCACGTCCTCACCTTCGACCACGACGCCGCCGGCCAAGAGCTCACCCGCACCATCGGCGACAACCTCACCCTCTCCCACACCTGGGACCCCACCGGCCGCCTCATCTCCCAGTCCCTCACCACAGCCGGAACCGGCACCTCCCAAACCCCCCACACCGCCGCCGCGGAGGTGGAACAGGTCCTCTCCCGCTCCTACACCTACCGCCCCGACGGTCACCTCACCGCGATCGACGACTCCCACACCGGCCGCCGCACCTTCGACCTCGACCGCGCCGGCCGCGTCACCGCCGTCCACGCCACCGACTGGACCGAGACCTACGCCTACGACGCCGCCGGCAACCAAACCCACGCCACCTGGCCCGACCGCCACCCCAACCCCTCAGCCCGAGGCGAAAGGTCCTACGAGGGCACCAACATCACCCGCGCGGGCCGCATTCGCTATGAACACGATGAGCTGGGGCGGGTCACTCTCCGCCAAAAAACGCGTGTTTCTCGTAAGCCGGATACCTGGCACTACAAATGGAACGCAGAGGGGCGTCTCGCATCCGTAGTCACCCCGGACGGGACCACCTGGCGCTACCTGTATGATCCGTTCGGCCGCCGCATTGCCAAGAAACGCTTAACTGAAAGTGGCCGTGCAGTTGCTGAGGAGATCAACTTCGCGTGGGACAGGTCAATCCTTGCGGAGCAAAGCGCCTTTACGTCGCGATCTAGCACGGCAATTTCCCTTACCTGGGATCACGAAAGAAACGCACCTGTAGCGCAAATCGAACGCAAGATCCCGGTATCGGGGTCCTTGGGTGCTGAGCCAGAGACAACTGACCAGCGCTTCTTCGCGATGGTCACCGATCTAGTTGGTGCGCCGACGCATCTCCTCTCCCAATCTAGTGATGTTTCTTGGCGGACTCGAACAACGCTCTGGGGTTCCACTACGTGGAATGCGGATGCATCTGCGTATACTCCTTTGCGTTTCCCGGGGCAATATTTTGACCCTGAGACGGAACTCCATTACAACTATCAGCGCTTCTATTGCCTAGACGCTGGACGTTACCTCTCCGACGACCCCTTGGGATTGGCTCCCTCGTCAAATCCTGCCACGTACAGCCGGAATCCTCTGACGCGGATTGATCCGCTCGGGCTTTTCAGTTGCCAAGCGTCAAAGGGTGGAGGGAGGGTGGCTCAAGAGTACGGAGAAGCTTACGAGCACCACCTTGTTCAAAAGCTGGGGGGAGGGGGCGGGTTCTCCGAGATGGGGCGCCAGTTCGACGGTGCATTTATCCATCCCAAAACTGGCCGCGGAACATGGTATGAGGCAAAATCAGGGCAGTTCTGGGAGAATATCATTGCCAACCCGAAGAGGTTGAACAAGTTCCTGTCCACGGAGGGGCAAAAATTCGGGATAGCGTCCGATAAGGGGATTGACTACATGGTCATATCGGAGAACCCTATACCGGAGAAAATTTCGAACTGGCTGGACAAGAAAGGGATACCGTGGGAGATTATCCCTCAAGCATGAAACGAGGTGGTGAGCGATGACAAGAAGCGTGGACATCGATTTCACGTTCGCGGCTCCATTGGATCCCCGAACGGCTGTCAATGGACTTTTGGAAGCGGGTGTGTCGGTAAATTACGAAGGCCTGCTGAGTTATGTTTTGGACAGAGATGGGATGTTCGATTGGAAGAGAGTCGATATTTCTCGCCTGGCTGACGTGTTGGATTGGGCGAGTAGTTGTGAGTTCGGTGGGGCGACCTTCGGCATCTCGATTATTTTCGATGGCGACAGAGGGGGGGACCTTCTGTTTCTCCCTGAACGGAAAGAGCTTTCTTTCCTGGTTACGATTAATCGAAAAACATTGACCCCCCTCTCGAAATTCTGTGATTTCGGCTGGTATTTGCGTCGGCTGGTGCCAGTTCTCGAGCCCATGGGGCTGGCGGAAATTGAGCTCCGGGACGCGGCGTGAGTTAACTACCAGAGCAGCTGCGCTGCGGCGCTCGGGTGCGAGATGATGACGGAGGTGCGGAGGGGCTAGGGCGTGAGCCCCTCTGTATGTGGCGAACCCCACAAAAAGGTCAAACGATCTTTTCCGGGTGCCACTCTGCTCTGATGGGGCCCGGCGGCGTGCCAAACAGGCGCGTGGGGGCTCTCCGTCCCCGTTCATCGCGCTCGGCACCACCCGTACCCGGGAGATTTCGACGCACAACCCGGGAAGCGATCAACGTTGTGACCGCTCTGGCTCGGTGGTGTCTCAGGCGCCGCATCGTGGTGATCGTTCTTTGGCTTGCCGTGTTTGTGGGCGTGGGTGTGGCCGCTGGGGTGAGTGGGGCCGCGTACTCCACTAACTACGAGGTGCCGGGGACCGAGTCCGGGCGGGCGACCGCGCTGATGGAGAAGGCGTTCCCGGGCGAGGCCGGGGACAGCGACACCATCGTGTGGCACACCGAGCACGGGACCGTGCGGGCCGGTGCGGTGGAGAAGACCATGCGGCAGACCCTGGAGCGGGTCGACGGGCTGCCCGGGGTCGCGGAGGTGCACGGTCCGTACGGCAAGGCCGCCGGGGAAGCGCACGGATCCCACGGCGCGCGGCAGATCAGTGCGGATGGGCGGACTGCCTACGCCTCGCTCGTGTTCGCGCGGTCGACCGATGAGCTGGATGCCGGGCAGGTTCGGAAGGTCATTGAGGTCGCGCGGTCTGCGGGCGGGGACGGGTTGCAGGTCGAGCTGGGCGGGGCCGGGATCGCGGTGACCGAGGCGCCGCGGGCCCAGTTGCCGGAGCTCATCGGGCTCGGGGCGGCGGCCGTGGTGCTGTTCCTCGCGTTCGGGTCCCTGGCGGCGACTGCCCTGCCCATCGTTACCGCGGTGGCCGCCGTGGGCACCGCCTCGGCCGGGATCGCGCTGCTCAGTCATGCCATGACCGTGGCCGACTTCGCGCCGATGCTCGGGAGTCTGATCGGGCTCGGGGTGGGGATCGATTACGCGTTGTTCATCGTGACCAGGCATCGGAAGGGGCTCAGGGCCGGACTGTCGGTGGACGAGGCGGCCGAGCGGGCGGTGGCGTCGTCCGGGCGGGCGGTGGTGTTCGCCGGGGCGACCGTGTGTATCGCGTTGCTGGGGATGCTGGTGCTGCAGCTGAGCTTCCTGAACGGGGTGGCGCTGGCTGCCTCGCTCACCGTCGTGCTGACCGTGGCCGCGTCCGTGACCCTGTTGCCGGCCCTGCTGGGGCTGATCGGGATGCGGGCGCTCGGGCGGCGGGAGCGGCGGCGGCTGGCCGGGGAAGGGGCACGGAACGAGCGGCGCGCCGGGATCGCCGCCCGGTGGTCCTGGTTTGTCGAGCGGCACCCCAAGCTGCTGGGCACGGTCGCGGCCGCCGTCATGCTCACCCTCGCCCTGCCCACGTTCGGGCTCCATCTCGGGACCTCCGACCAGGGCAACAATCCGGCCACCTCGACGACCCGTAAGGCGTACGACCTGATGGCGCGGGGAGGGGCTGGTGACGGGCCCGGGGGTGGCTTCGGGCCAGGGGCCAATGGGCCGTTGACGCTGGTCGGAACGCTGGAAGGCGCCAAGGACCGGATCGCGTTCGACAAGCTGCCGCGGCAGCTGAGCGGCACCCCCGGGGTGGCGCAGGTCAGCGGGCCGGAATTCGACGGGAGCCGCAGCACCGGGGTGCTGACCGTCGTCCCGGACAGTTCGCCGCAGTCCCGGCAGACCTCCGACCTGGTGGAACGGCTGCGGACCGAGGTGCTGCCGAAGGCCGAGCGCGGCACCACGATGCGGGTGGCGGTCGGCGGGGTCACTGCCGGCTACGACGACTTCGCGTCCGTGATCGTCGGCAAGTTGCCGCTGTTCATCGGCGTCGTCATCGCGCTCGGGTCGGTGCTGTTGCTGCTCGCCTTCCGGTCGCTCGCGGTGCCGCTCAAGGCCGCGCTGATGAACGTGGCCGCGGTCGCCGCCTCGTTCGGGGTCGTGGTCGCGATCTTCCAGTGGGGGTGGGGGAGCGAGCAGCTGGGGCTGGGCAGCGCGGGGCCGATCGAGCCGTTCCTGCCGGTGATCATGGTGTCGGTGCTCTTCGGGCTGTCCATGGACTACCAGGTGTTCCTGGTGTCACGGATGTACGAGGAATGGCAGCTGACCGGGGACAACCGCCGGGCCGTGCGGGTGGGCCTGGCGGAGACCAGCCGGGTGATCAACTCGGCGGCGGTCATCATGATCGCGGTGTTCGCGGCCTTCGTGCTGAGCGGCGACCGGACGATCGCGATGTTCGGGATCGGGCTGGCCTCCGCCGTCGCCCTGGACGCGTTCGTGCTGCGTACGCTGCTGGTGCCGGCGCTGATGCACATGCTGGGCGGCGCCAACTGGTGGCTGCCCTCCTGGTTGGCGCGGTGGCTGCCGCGCCTGAGCATCGAGCCGCCCGTGGAGGCGTACGGGGCGGGCGACGGGCCCGTTCGGGATGACTCGTACGGGGTGGGCGACGCGTCCGCGGTGGGCAGTGCGTCCGAAGTCCGCGACGCGCCCGTCGCGGACGGTCTGCCGGGGCAGGGCGGGCCGCGGGACGAGGACCGTCCGCTGACCAGGGCCTGAGGCCCTCCGCCGACCAAGGCTTGAGGCTCTCCGCTGACCGCGGCTGAGTAGGGGACAAAGGGGGCCGGGCCGTGGGCGCGCCGGGCCGTGGGCGCGCCGGACGGCCGACGTCTCCGAGCGGTCAAGACGAGCGGTCAAGACAAGCGGTCAAGACGAGCGGTCACGACTTCACGAGACGGCTCGCGGCGGTCCACAGGAATTCTTCGATGGCGTGCCGGAGGACGACCGGCGTCAATGCCTCGTTGAGTTCACGGTATTTTTCGTCCAGGATGCTTCCCACCTTTTCGGGGATGGACTTGGCGAGTTTCTGGGGCAATTTTCTGTACTGATACGGCAGGACCGCGGCGACGATCGCCAGGGTGATGACCTCCACGGGAACGCCCACGGCGCCGAAGACGGCCAGCACGATGGCTTTACCGACCGCGGTCTTGAGGAGTGCCGTCACCCCCACCTTCTTGATGACCGCGGTGACCGCCCCCTTCATGGCGCCGGAGGCCGCGACTTTCGTGATGGCAGTGGCCGTTTCCATGAGAACTATTTTTCCGGCCCCAGTTGCCATGACATGACCGAGCATCGAAAGCAACTGCTGGCCGGAAGCGCTCATGAAGAAGGAACGAAGGCTGTCGATCGCCGGCTGGGCCGCCGAGCCCATGCCGTCGGTGGCCCGGTCGATGACGAGCGCCTTGGCCGGCTCGTCGACGATGCAGTCGCGCACCTCGCGCTCCAGCTGGGTCAGGGCTTCCGCCACTTCGCGACCCAGTTGCTCGCCCGTCAGCGCTCTGGCCTGGGCCAGCTGTTGCTTGAGGCGTTCCATCAGCAGCGCGGCGACATCCTCGCGCTGGTAGAGGCCGGCGAGGACTTCCTGTATCCCGTCGGCCACGACCGGGGCGACGCCGCTTTCCACCGGACGGCCCCGGTAGTCCTTCTTGCTGATCATTGCCCAGAGGGCTCCCAGGTGCCCTTCGTTCCCAGGTCTGAGCGTCTGTACGGAACCTGTGGAATCTGCCGAACCTGACTCCGTGACGCGTACCGACCAGGCGTCTTTGGGCTCCATCGCGGCGAGTTTCTCCTCCAGCCGGGACCGGACCGCCGCAATGAATTCAGGTTTCTTGGTCGAGAGGTCGTCGAGAAACTCGTCCATGTTGAGTTCGGAGGTCGCTACCGCCGCCGCTCGCTGAATACGTGACTCAAGTTCTCTGTCGCGGTGTTGCATGATGAATCCGCGGGGACGATGAAAGAGCGATTGTGGTGACAGACCGTTTTTAAGGTCACGGACGGTGAGGAGTCACTGGTGTTGGGAGTGTTTGTCTCCACGTTTCCGGCCTACTCTTCGTCAGTGGATTGTGCAACTGCGTCA
Organism: Streptomyces sp. NPDC048197; assembly: GCF_043202395.1. NCBI lineage: Bacteria > Bacillati > Actinomycetota > Actinomycetes > Kitasatosporales > Streptomycetaceae > Streptomyces > Streptomyces sp. NPDC048197. The sequence goes on along the minus strand of NZ_JBIDAJ010000015.1, from coordinate 19,503 downwards.
CGTGAAAAGGTGGAATGTGAATGGCGAACAAATGCGGAGAGTGATTTTCGGCGGGTGAGGGAGCGCGGATGACTGCAGTACGTGCTCGCCCCCGCACGCCGCTGCCGTTCTCATCTCGTTCTCAGACGCGGCACCTACGGTCGCGCCCATGGGTACGACCAGGACGACCGACACGACCGACACGACCGATACGAGCGCCACGACCGCCACCGCCGAGAAGCGAAGCGACGACGAGACCGTGCCGGCGCAGGCCGTCGCCACGGACGGAGAGACGGACGCCAAGGCGGCCCCGGAGGACGCGAGGGCCGCGACGGCCGCCGATGAGGCGACTGCGGACCGGGCCGCGCGCGAGGCCGAGGACACCGAGCCGGCCGACGAGGATGACGACGCTGCCGCTCCGTCCACCACCGGCGTCGCAGCCGGTGCCGGTGCAGTCGTCGCCGCCGGGCTCGGCCTCGCCTCCGTCACCGGCACCTGGCTCGGCACGCTGATGGCCGAGCGGCAGACGCTGATGGGGCAGATCAACCTCCAGGCCGGTAAGGCCACCGACCAGATCTCCGCCATGTACGGCACCCCCTGGCACACGACCGCCCTGGTCAACGGCGTCTTCGCGGTGCTGGCTGCGCTGGTCGCCGCGGTGGTGCTGACCCGGCCGCGGGCTGCTGCCTGGGTGCGGGCGGTCGCCTGGGGCGGGCTGGCCCTCGGTGTACTCGGGCTGCTGATCTCCGCGGGCATGTACCTCGACCTGTTCGCGAGCATGCCCACCATTCCCAAGGGCACCCGACCCGGCGCCTGAGTCCGGGCCGGCTGTCCGGCATCGCTAAGGCCCCGGTGCCTTAGGCACCCGCCCGGTGTCTAAGGCACCGGGGCCTTAGCGCTGTCCTAGGTAGGGAGGGGTGGTGCCCTGCGCACCGCTCGTACGCCGTTTCCCGGGCGCCGGCCGTATTTCCTAAGCACCCCCGCGCCCGAAGATCGGGCAGTCTCCCGATGTGGCGGGGCCCCCTTGGAGACGAGGCTTGAGCACGTCAACGAGCCCGCACCACCGGGGCTCAACCGGCCCACGCCACAGGGGAGAACGAGATGCACAGCTTCGAACTGGAGCTCCGGGTCCGTCAGGACGAGCTGCACCGCGAGGCCGCCCGGCAGCGCCTGGCGCGCGAGGCGATCGAGGGGCGCCGGGCCGCCCGTGCGGCCGCCGCCCGCTCCGGGAGCGATGAACCCGAGGGGCGGGTGAGCAGCAGCCGGACCGGGGCCCGGCGGTGGCGGGTACGCCGTGCCGCCGCCTGAGCCGGCCGGGCGGGGCGGGTACGCCGTGCCGCTGCTGGAACCGGCCGGCATCCGGCCGCCTTCCGCCCCACCCGCCGTCCAGCACCTGATCAAGCCCCCTGCCGCAATGTCGGACCCCTGTGCGATGCTCAAGCGCGTGGAGACCAGGTCCGTCAGTCCCGTGTTCGTCGGTCGAGCGCCCGAGCTCGCCGCGCTCGATGACGCGCTCGCCCGCGTCGCGGCGTCCGGCGAGCCGCAGGCCCTGCTGATCGGGGGCGAGGCCGGGGTCGGAAAGACCCGGCTGATCGAGGAGTTCGGCGAGGCCGCGCGGGCCCGGGGCGCGCTGGTCGCGCTCGGCGGCTGTATCGAGATCGGCTCGGAGGGGCTGCCCTTCGCGCCGTTCTCCGCGATCCTGCGCACCCTCAACTGGCATCTGCGGGACGAGCTCGCCGCCGCGGTCGCCGGCCAGGAGGGCGAACTCTCCCGCATCCTGCCGGAATTGGGGGAAACGCCCGGCGAGAATCACGGGGAGGAGATCGGCCGGGCCCGGCTCTTCGAGCTGACCGCCCGCCTCCTGGAGCGCCTCGCCGCGGAGCGCACGCTCGTCGTCGTCATCGAGGACCTCCACTGGGCCGACCGCTCCACCCGCGAACTCCTCGCCTACCTCCTGCGGGCGCTGCACGACGCCGGCGTCCTGCTGGTGGCGACGTACCGCTCCGACGACATCCACCGCCGCCACCCGCTGCGCCCGTTCCTCGCCGAGATCGACCGGATGCGCACGGTCCGGCGGGTCGAGCTGGACCGCTTCAACCGCGAGGAGGTCCGCTCCCAGCTCGCCGGCATCAACGGCAGCGCACCGGAGGAGGGCACCCTCGACCGGGTCTTCAAGCGCTCGGAGGGCAACGCCTTCTTCGTCGAGGAGCTGGCCCGCAGCCTCGCCGACGGCTGTCTGCACGGCCTCAGCGACCCGCTGCGCGATCTGCTGCTGGTTCGCGTCGAGGCGCTGCCCGAGGACGCCCAGCGGGTGGTCCGTACGGCCGCCGAGGGCGGCTCCACGGTCGAACACGAACTCCTCTCCGCCGTCTGCCAGATGCCCGAGGACGACCTCATCGAGGCGCTGCGGGCCGCCGTCGGCAGCAACACCCTCGTCCCCACCGACGACGGCACCGGCTACCGCTTCCGGCACGCCCTGGTCCGCGAGGCCGTCGTCGACGACCTGCTGCCCGGCGAGCGCACCCGCCTCAACCGCCGCTACGCCCAGGCCCTGGAGGCCAACCCCTCCCTGGTCCGTGCCGATGCCTGCGCGACCCGGCTGGCCAGCTACTGGTACAAGGCCCATGACGCCGCCAAGGCGCTGCCCGCCGTCCTCGCCGCCTCCGTGCAGGCCCGCCGCCGCCATGCCTACGCCGAGCAACTGCGGCTGCTGGACCGGGCCCTGGAGCTGTGGGACGACGCCCCGCCCGAGGTCCGTCAGGGAGTGCGCCCGGTCGACTACGCCGAGGCGTACCCGGCCTGCGGCTGCGACGACGATTCGCTGCGCTTCCTGGACCTGCTCGCCGAGATCGCGGTGGCCGCCCGGCTGTCCGGCGACAGCGAACGCGCCTTCACGATCACCAAGCGCGCCCTGCGCTCCCTCCGCGAGGAGAACGACCCGCTGCGCACGGCGTGGTTCCTGGTGCAGCGTTCCCGGCTCTGCCAGGGCACCGGCCGCGGCAACGGCTGGGAGGACCTCGGCCGGGCCCAGGAGCTGATGCGCGGCCTGCCGCCGTCGTCCGTGCACGCCGAGGTGACGGCCGCCGTCGCCAGCTGGGCGGTGCTGCACGAACCGGGCCCGGGCACCTTCGCCACCGCCGAACGCGCCGTGGAACTCGCCCAGTTGGTCGGCGACGAAGAGGCAGAGCTGAATTCCCGGCTGACCCTGGCCGGGCTGCGGACCGACTCCGGCGAGGTCGACGAGGGCCTCGCCGACCTCCGGGCCGCCCTCGACCGCGCCGTCGACCGCGGCTACTTCACCGCCATCGGCCGCGGCCACGTCAACCTCCCCTCCTTCCTGGAGGGCGTCGGCCGCTCCCGGGAGGCCGTAGAGGTCACCGAGCAGGGCATCGAACTCACCACCCGCTACGGCCTCAAGGACAAGGCCTGCTGGGTGATGGCCAACCGCGCCGAATCGCTCCAGTCGCTGGGCCGCTGGGAAGAGGCGCTCCAGGCCGCGGCCGACTCCCGCCGGCTCGCCCAGAACGCCCGCTCGATCGCCCTGGCCGCCAACCGCCGCACGGACCTCGCCCTCGGCACGGGCGACTTCGACGTCGCCGAGCGCGAACTGGCCCTCGCCCGCGAGTACTACGGCACCCACGACCCCCAGCCGCAGCACGCCATCCCGCTCGCCCAGCACGCCCTGCGGATCGCCGCCCACCAGGGCCGCATCCTGGACGCCCGGGCCATCCTCACCGAAACCCTGGACGCCGGACTGCCGCCCGGTATCCAGCGCTACGCCTGGCCCCTGCTGTGGTGGGCCACCGCCGCCGAATCGGACGCCCGCGGACTGCCGGCCGCCGGGCCCGGCCGGGCCGCCGTCCTCGCCCGCATCCGCGACGCCGCCAAGAAGCTGGCCCGGGCCTGCCCGATATGGGAGGCGTACGCGGTCGCCGTCGAGGCCGAACTCCGCCGCGCCGAGGGCCGCGAGAGCCCCGACCACTGGGCGGCGGCGGTCGCCGCCCTCAAGCCGCTGGAGCGCCCGTACGAGCTCGCCCGGGCCTGCTACCGCTGGGCGGAGTCACTGCTGCACGGCACCGAGCGGGCCACCGCCGGGCTGGACGGCCGCACCCCGCGCGAGGCCGCCGTCCTGCTGCTCGGCCAGGCGCACACCGCCGCCACGGCCATGGGCGCCCGCCCGCTCGCCGAAGAACTCGCCCTGCTCGCCCAGCGCGCCCGCATCCCGCTGCCCGGCCTGATACCGGCGGCAGCGGACACAGCAAAGACAGCGGCCGCCGGCGCCGGGCACGGGACACCCGCCGACCCCGCGCCCGCCGAATCCCTCGGCCTGACCCCGCGCGAACGCGACGTCCTGCGCCTGGTCGCCGAGGGCCGCAGCAACCGCCAGATAGCCGACGCGCTGTTCATCTCGCCCAAGACGGCCAGCGTCCACGTCTCCAACATCCTCGCCAAGCTGGGCGTCTCCGGCCGCGGCGAGGCCGGCGCGGTGGCCCACCGGCTGCGCCTGTTCGGCGAGCCGGCGGCGTCCTGACCCGCCCGGCAGCCGTGCCGGGCCCCGCGTCACGGGCCCGGAGCCCCGCTGGGATACTCCGGGAGCGGATGCCGGCAGGCGGCGGCGCGTTCGGGATACGGGGACGGTATGGGGACGTCACGCGCCGTGCTGCGGCGGGGGCTTGTGTTCGGGCTGCGGGCCGGGGCGATCCCGGCGGGCGTCTGCGCCGTGCTGTGGGTGGTCACCATGGTGACGTGGTGCCTTTACGGACCGGGCGGCAGCACGCTGGAGGACCCGGCACTGGCCGCGGTCGCCGTGCTGGGTTCGCTCGCCGTGGGCGTCCTGATCGGCGCGGCCATCGGCCTGGTACTGGCCTACGCCCCGCTCCGGCTGGTCGCCTCCGGGCCGCTGCGGGGGCTGGTGTGCTTCCTGCTCGGCGGCACGCTGTCCTCCGGAGAGGTCGTGGTGATGACCGAGGCGACCGACGGCGGGTACGGCCCGATCTTCGTGGCCCTGCTCGCCATGCCGGTGGTCGGTGCGGTCGCCGCAGCCCGCAGCCGGGACATCGCCGCGACCCGGATCGGCGCCGGGGGCAGGCTCCTTACGTAGCGCGCCCGCCGGCCCGTCCCGTCCGGATGACGACGGTCCCCGAGGAAAGGTCTATCGGGCCCTTCCCCGGGTCGCCGTCACCGATGTCGTCGACGACCAGCGACATCTTCTGCCGCTCCTCGTCGGTGTGCTTACGGCCCGGCGCGAACAGTTCTTCCACGATGTTGAACACGGTGCCTGTCCCCTCTTCGGTGTGACGCGCACCCGTCCCCTGCCACCAGAGTCTAGGCAGGACACACGAAAAGGGGACCAGAAGGATCAGCTCACCTTGAGGCGGAGAATCCGGTCATCTCCCTTACGGGGCGTGCCGCGGCCGTCGGTGTTGCTCGTGACCAGCCACAACGTGCCGTCGCCGGCCGCCACCACCGTCCGCAGCCGCCCGTAGGTGCCCTTGAGGAACGCCTGCGGAGCCGCCACCGGCTTCGTCCCGTTCAGCGGGATGCGCCACAGCCGCTCACCGCGCAGCGACGCCATCCAGATGGAGCCCTTGGCGTACGCGATGCCGCTGGGCGAGGCGTCGTCGGTCTTCCACACCTCGACCGGATCGACGTAATCCGGGCCGCCCTGGCCGGACTTGGCCTTGCCCTCGATCTCCGGCCAGCCGTAGTTCTTCCCCGGCTCGATGAGATTGAGCTCGTCCCAGGCGTGCTGCCCGAACTCCGAGGCCCACAGCCGGTGGTCGGAATCCCACGCCAGCCCCTGCACATTGCGGTGGCCGTAGTCGTACACCACCGAATCGGCCGAGGGGTTGCCGTGCGCCGGCTCGCCGTCCGGCGTCATCCGCAGGATCTTGCCGCCCAGCGAGCTCTTGTCCTGCGCCAGCCCGGTGTCGCCGGTCTCGCCGGTGCCGGCGTAGAGCATCTTGTCCGGGCCGAACGCGATCCGCCCGCCGTTGTGGATCTCACCCTTCGGGATGCCCCGCAGGATCGTGTCGGGCGCGCCCAGCTGGTCGCCCGGCGGGCGCTTGTCGTCGTAGATCATGCGGGCGATGCGGTTGTCGGACGCGGTGGTGAAGTACGCGTAGACCTGGTGGTCGGTGCCGAAGTCCGAGGACACCGCGAGGCCGAGCAGGCCGCCCTCACCGCCCGGGGCCACGCCCGGCACCGAACCCAGCTCGGTGGTCTTCCCGCTGTCCACGGCGATCCGGACGATCTTGCCGGTGTCCCGCGACCCCACGAGCAGGTCCCCGCCCGGCAGCACCGCCACGCCCCACGGGGACCTCAGCCCGGTGGTCAGCGTCTTCGTCACCTTCACCGAGCCCTTGGCGGGCGGCGCGGCGGGTGACGGGGTGGCGCCCGGCGAGGTGGCACGGGCCGAGGCGCCGGGACTCTTCGCCGTGGCGGGCGCACCCCCGCCGGGGGGCTGCGCGCCACCGTTCGAACAGCCCGCTGCCAGAAGCAGCGAAGCGGCGGCCAACACGGCGGTCTGGGAACGGCGTTGCACGGCAGGGGTCCTCTCGTCGTCCGGGCGAGCACAAGAACACCACATCGGGCCGCCGGACGCGGCCGACCGGCGCGCACGCCCGGTCCGGCCGGGGCTGCCGACGGGCTACCAGGACTGCCGGGCCGGCGGCAGCGCGGCGATCTCCGCCAGGTCCTCGCGGCCGAGCACCAGATCGGCCGCCTTGGCGTTCTGCGCGGCCCAGCGTTCCTTCTTCGTACCGGGCACGGGGACGACATGCCGGCCCTGGGCCAGCACCCACGCCAGGGCCACCTGCCCCGGCGTCGCGCCGTACCGGGCACCGACCCGCCGCAGCCCGGCCACCAGCGGCTGGTTGGCGGCCATCATCTCGGCCGTGAAGCGCGGATGGCGGGCCCGCAGGTCCTCCCGTTCGAAGCCCTGCCCCGGGGTGAGCGTGCCGGTCAGATAGCCGTTGCCCAGCGGCATCGCCGCCAGGAAGCCCACCCCGCGCGACTCGCACCACGGCAGCAGCGCCTCCAGCGCCTGGCGCGACCACACCGACAGCTCGGCCTGCACACTGCTGACCGGGAACACCTGCTGGATGCGCTCCAGTTGGGCCAGCGTGCCGTCGTACGTCCGGGACCGTGGCCGGGCCCCGGCCGGCCGCCGCTCCGCACGGACCGCGCGGGGCTGCCGCACCGCCCGCGCGCCCACCGCGCACAGCCCCAGCGACCGCACCTTCCCGGCCGCCACCAGCTCCGCCATCGCCCCCCAGGTCTCCTCGACGGGCACCTCGGGGTCGGCCCGGTGCAGCTGGTAGAGGTCGATCCGGTCCGTCTGCAGCCGGCGCAGCGAGGCGTCACAGGCGCGTTTGACGTAACCGGGCCGCCCGTTGGCGACGATGTGCTGCTCGCCCACGAGCAGTCCGACCTTGGTCGAGACGAACGCGTCCCGGCGGCGCTCCTTCAATGCCCGCCCCACCAACAGCTCGTTGGTGAACGGTCCGTACATGTCGGCGGTGTCCAGCAGGCTGCAACCACGGTCCAGCGCGGTGTGCACGGCCCGCAGGGACCCCTCCCCGTTGCGCTGCGACTCGGTGTACCCCCAGCTCATCGGCATACAGCCGAGACCCACGGCGCCCACCTCCAGAGCCGCCGCACCGATTGTCCTGCGCTCCACCTGGTTGTGCCTCCGTCCCCTCGCCCCCGATCAAGGGCACGGACCAAACTAACGTCTGGGCAGAACATCCCTTCGCATAGCCTCGGGCCATGGCAACCGCAGACCAGCGCACCGAACCGAACGACGTCTGGCTCCCGATCCCGCCCGACGAGATCGAGGGCCTGCCCGGCGGCCTCCGCTACGTCCACTGGGACGCCGGCCCCGAGTACCCGGCGGATCCGGCCCGGTGCGTCTTCTACGCCGTCCCCTACATGAAGGGCACGGAGGTCAGCCTGCGGCCGCTGGCCCGCATGAGCCGGGTGCGGGTGGTGCAGACCCTCACCGCCGGTATCGAGCACATGCTGCCCGGGCTGCCGCAGATGCCGGCCGGGGCCCAGCTGTGCAACGCCCGCGGACTGCATGACGCCAGCACCGCCGAACTCGCGCTCACCCTGATACTGGCGGCGCTGCGCGACGTCCCCGGCTTTGTACGGGCCCAGGACGCGGGGGAGTGGCGGCCGGGCTTCCGGCCCGCCCTCGCCGACAAGTCGGTCCTCATTGTGGGCTATGGTTCGATCGGCAGTGCCATCGAGGACCGGCTCACGCCTTTCGAATGTGCGCGGGTGGTGCGCGTCGCACGCACCGCGCGTGACACTGTGCGCGGCCCCGTGCACCCACTCTCCGACCTGTCCGCCCTCCTGCCCGACGCGGACGTCGTCGTCCTCGCCACTCCGCTCACCGACGAGACCCGTGGCCTGGTCGGACGCGATTTCCTGGCGCGGATGAAGGAGGGCGCACTCCTCGTGAACATCGCGCGCGGGGCCATCGTCGACACCGAGGCACTGCTCGCCGAGCTCGAATCCGGGCGGCTGCGCGCGGCGCTCGACGTCACCGATCCCGAACCCCTGCCCGCCGGGCATCCGCTGTGGCACGCTCCGGGCGTGCTCATCACTCCACACGTCGGTGGTCCCAGCTCTGCCTTCCTGCCCCGTGCGAAGCGGCTGCTGCGGGACCAGTTGGCGCTTTTCGCGGCCGGCGAACCCCTGCGGAACGTCGTCGCGACCGCCGACTGAAACGGGGCGCGGATGGCGCTACGGGGCCGTACGACTGCGGTGGGTATTCACCACCCCGCACGCCGTCACGCTCCGTAGATACCCTATGTCGCTGAGTGACGGAACTGGTGTATCGTCCGAGCGGGGACGGCGCCGGGACAGCCGCGGCGCGATGCGAGATCCGGAACGCAAGGGGGGCGACGGGCGATGTACGGACGATGGACGATCCGCGAGAGGCGGGATCCACGAGCGCCCGCGGGGACGCTGCGGGGCCACCGGCCGCCCCGCGCGAGGCGCCGTCCGGCGCGGGACCACGGGAGAGTGCGGTGAGCGCCCCCGGGGCGATGCTCTCCAGGCCACCGACGCCGGCCGGCAGTCCACCGAGCCCGGTGCCGCAGGTCGTTCTGGCCGTGGTCTGCGGCGGCTACGCCCTCGGAGCCGCCTTCGGCTGGGGGTCCACCGAAGTCGCCCTGTTCATGGGGGACTTCGGACTCAGCTTCGCGGCCCTGGTCGCGGCCGTCTCCTGCGGACTGTACGCCCGCCGGCGCCGCAGCCGGCTCCGGCCGGCCTGGATGCTGTTCGCCGCCTCCTCGGGAATGGCCGGCATCGGCAACGGCGTATGGGGCTGGTACGAGGTCATCCTGGGCACGACCGTGCCCAGCCCCTCGCCGGCCGACTTCTGCTTCCTGCTGTTCGCACCACCGGCCATCGTCGGCCTGCTGGTGCTCGCCAAGCGCCCGGTGAGCCGGGCCGGCTGGGTCTGCCTGGGCCTGGACTCCTGGCTGATCGCCGGCTCGCTGCTCACCCTCTCCTGGAGCCTCGCCCTCGCGCACACCGCCCACTTCCAGGGCCGCAGCGTGGCGCAGAGCGCCCTGTCACTGGCCTACCCACTGCTGGACATCGTGCTCGTCAGCATGGTCCTGGTCCTGCACTTCCGGCGCTCCTCGGTGCACCGCTCCGCCGTCAACACCGCCATCGCCGCGCTCGCGCTCACGGTGCTGTGCGACGCCCTGTTCAGCTCCCCGCTGCTGCGCGAGCACTACCGCTCCGGGCAGATCCTGGACGCCGGGTGGTTCGCCGGTTCGATGCTGCTCGCGTACGCGCCCTGGGTCGCCCGCCGGGCCGAGGAGGAGGAGCCGGACGAGGCGGCCGAGCCCGCCGCCGTCCGCGTCCCGCACGGCAGCCGTCCGCTCGCCGGCTCGCTCGCCGCGCTCACCCCGTACCTCGCCGCCGCGGTCTGCACCCTGGGCATCCTCACCAACGTTCTCGACGGGCGGCGGATCGACCGCGTGGTGCTCTTCACCGGCTGCACGGTCGTGCTCGCCCTCGTCGTCCGCCAGGGCATCATGCTGCTCGACAACATCACCCTGACCCATGAACTCGCCCAGAAGGAGAACCACTTCCGCTCCCTGGTGCAGGGCTCCAGCGACGTCATCATGATCGCCGCGCCGTCCGGCGTGCTGCGCTACGTCAGCCCGGCCGCCGCCGGCGTCTACGGCCGCGACGCGGAGGAACTGATCGGCTCCGAACTCGCGACGCTGATCCACCCCGAGGACCTCGGACGGGTGGTGCACGAGGTCCGCCGCTTCCTCGCCGCCGATCCGCAGGACGAGCCGACCACCCGCATCGAATGCCGCTTCCGGGCCGGCGGAAAGCGGGCCGGCGGTGGGGGCACCTCCCGCGCGAGCGGAGCCGAGAGTGGGGGAGGCTGGCTGAACGTCGAGTCCACGGTCAACCGTCACCACGGCGGCCTGATCTTCAACTCCCGCGACGTCACCGAACGCGTCCGGCTCCAGGCCCAGCTCCAGCACAACGCCTCGCACGACGCACTCACCGACCTGCCCAACCGCGCCCTGTTCACCGAACGCGTCACCCAGGCCGTCACCGGCCGGCGGGCCAGCGACCACGACACCGCCGTGCTCTACATCGACCTCGACGGCTTCAAGCAGGTCAACGACACCATCGGCCACCAGGCCGGCGACGAACTGCTGATCCAGGCCGCCCGCCGGCTCGCCGAATCGGTCCGCGCCGGCGACATAGCGGCCCGGCTGGGCGGCGACGAGTTCGCCGCGCTGATCACCGGCGACGGCACCCGCGACCGCGCGGCCCGCGAGTTCCGCATCCACGAGATCGCCGACCGGCTGCGCATCAAGCTCTCCGAGCCGTACCGCATCGACGGCCGGGACGTCCGCGTGGCGGCCAGCATCGGCGTCGCGTTCGCCGAACCAGGCGTCACCCCCGCCGGTCTGCTCCGCAACGCCGACCTCGCCATGTACCGCGCCAAGCAGGCCGGCAAGGGCCGGGTCGAGCTCTACGCCCCCCAGATGCAGGACGAGGTCGCGCACCGCGCCGAGCTCGCCTCCAAACTCCGAACGGCCCTCGACGAAGGCGAATTCGCGCTGCTGCACCAGCCCGTCGTCGACCTGGCCACCGGGCGGGTCACCGCGGTCGCCGCGCACGCCCGCTGGCGCTCCGCCGAGGGCATCCTCTTCACCCCCGCCGAATTCCTCCGGGTCGGCGACCGCGGCCGGTACACCGACGACGGCGACCGCGCCGCGGAACTCGACCGCTGGCAGCTGGAGGAGGCCGTCCGGCAGGCCGCCGCACGCCACCGCGCCGGCCACCAGATCCCGGTCGCGGTCCGGCTCTCCGCCCGCCGGCTGCTGGACCGCGCGCTGTCCCCCAAGGGCGTCGAAGCGCTCCTCACCCGGCACGGCCTGCCCGCCCGGGAGCTCGTCCTGGAGCTGTCCGAAAGCGACTCCCGGATCGCGCTGGACGACCTGGAGCGCCGGCTGGTCGCACTGCGCCGGCTCGGCGTACGGATCGCCCTCGACGGCTTCGGCAGCGGGTACGCCGCGATCACCGCACTGCGCCGGCTGCCCGTCGACGTCCTGCGGCTGGACCGCGGCCTGGTCGACGGCGTGGTGGAGTCCTCCCGGCTGCACAAGATCACTGCCGGGCTGCTGCGGATCGCCGGCGACCTGGGCATGCAGACCGTCGCGGACGGCGTCGACCTTCCCGAACAGGTCCTGGCGCTGCGCTCCATGGGCTGCACGCACGGCATGGGCCTCGCCTTCTCCGGCCCGCTCGACGAACAGCGGCTGCGCCGGGCGCTCACCCGTACCGGCTACCCCGTTCCCGACCACGCGGGGCAGGGGCGCGCGGTGGTGCTCAGCGGCAGCGGAGTGCCCGCCCGACGTGGGGGTCTGGCCGGTCCGGAGACCATGGCGCATCCCCCATTGCGCTCAAATAGTGAGACCTCCGTCCCACCCACTTGACACTCGGTGCACGAGAGGGGGAGGGTCAGTGCCATGCGCACCCGAATTCTCGTACTTGGAAAGCGCGTCGGCTGAAGCTGGGCCCCCTACGCCGCCCGGCAGACCGCACCGACGCGCTCCCCTCGCTTGCCACCCGGCACGAGGGGTTTTTTGTTGCACAGCAACCTCACAAATCCCGTCAAAACCCTCAGCTTCGAGAAGAGACGCAGATGACCGAGCAGGCCTCCGGGGCCCACCATCCGCAGCCGCGGGCCCGTAACGCCGGCGGACCGCAGCCGTCCGCCACCGTCGAGCACGTCACGGGCGCGCAGTCCCTCATCCGTGCGCTGGAGGAGGTCGGGGCCGACACCGTGTTCGGCATCCCCGGCGGTGCGATCCTGCCGGCGTACGACCCGATGATGGACTCCTCGAAGGTCCGGCACATCCTCGTCCGCCACGAGCAGGGCGCCGGGCACGCCGCCACGGGATACGCGCAGGCCACCGGCAAGGTCGGGGTTTGCATGGCCACCTCGGGCCCCGGTGCCACCAACCTCGTCACCCCCATCGCGGACGCCCACATGGACTCCGTCCCGCTGGTCGCGATCACCGGTCAGGTCGCGTCGAAGGCGATCGGCACGGACGCCTTCCAGGAAGCGGACATCTGCGGCATCACGATGCCGATCACCAAGCACAACTTCCTGGTCACCGACCCGGCCGAGATCCCCAAGACGATCGCCGAGGCGTTCCACATCGCGTCCACCGGCCGTCCCGGCCCGGTCCTGGTCGACATCGCCAAGGACGCCCTGCAGGCGCAGACCACGTTCAGCTGGCCGCCGCACACCGACCTGCCCGGCTACCGCCCGGTGACCAAGCCGCACGCCAAGCAGATCCGCGAGGCCGCCCGGCTGATCGCCGAGTCCAAGCGCCCCGTGCTCTACGTCGGCGGCGGCGTCCTCAAGGCCGGTGCCACCGCCGAGCTGAAGGTCCTCGCCGAGCTGACCGGCGCCCCGGTCACCACCACCCTGATGGCACTGGGCGCCTTCCCCGACAGCCACCCGCAGCACGTCGGCATGCCCGGCATGCACGGCTCGGTCACCGCGGTCACCGCGCTGCAGAAGGCCGACCTGCTGATCACCCTCGGCGCCCGCTTCGACGACCGGGTCACCGGAAAGCTGGACTCCTTCGCGCCGTACGCCAAGGTCGTGCACGCCGACATCGACCCGGCGGAGATCGGCAAGAACCGCGCCGCCGACGTGCCGATCGTCGGTGACGCCCGCGAGGTCATCGCCGACCTGATCGTGGCCGTCCAGGCCGAGCACGACGCCGGCCACAAGGGCGACTACAGCGCCTGGTGGAAGGACCTCAACCGCTGGCGGGAGACCTACCCGCTGGGCTACGAGCAGCCCGAGGACGGCAGCCTGTCCCCGCAGCAGGTCATCGAGCGGATCGGCCGGCTCGCCCCCGCCGACACCATCTACGCCGCCGGCGTCGGCCAGCACCAGATGTGGGCCGCCCACTTCATCAACTACGAGCAGCCCGCCACCTGGCTCAACTCCGGCGGCGCCGGGACCATGGGCTACGCCGTGCCCGCCGCGATGGGCGCCAAGGCCGGCCGGCCGGACCGCACGGTCTGGGCGATCGACGGCGACGGCTGCTTCCAGATGACCAACCAGGAACTGGTCACCTGCGCGCTGAACAACATCCCGATCAAGGTCGCCATCATCAACAACGGCGCGCTGGGCATGGTCCGCCAGTGGCAGACCCTCTTCTACAACCAGCGCTACTCCAACACCGTGCTGCACAGCGGCCCCGACGAGCTGACCAGCGGCTCCGGCAAGCCCTCGGCGGGCACCCGCATCCCGGACTTCGTCAAGCTCTCCGAGGCCATGGGCTGCGTGGCGCTGCGCTGCGAGGACCCGGCCGACCTCGACAAGGTCATCGAAGAGGCCAATGCCATCAACGACCGCCCGGTCGTGATCGACTTCATCGTCCACGAGGACGCCCAGGTGTGGCCGATGGTCGCCGCCGGCACCTCCAACGACGAGGTCATGGCCGCCCGCGGCGTGCGTCCCGACTTCGGCGACAACGAAGACGACTGAGACGACGAAGAGCGAAAGAGAGAAGACCATGTCCAAGCACACGCTCTCCGTCCTGGTGGAGAACACCCCCGGCATCCTCGCCCGGATCGCCGCCCTGTTCTCCCGCCGCGGCTTCAACATCGACTCGCTCGCCGTCGGGGTCACCGAACACCCCGACATCTCCCGCATCACCATCGTGGTCAGCGTCGAGTCGCTGCCCCTGGAGCAGGTCACCAAGCAGCTCAACAAGCTCGTCAACGTCCTGAAGATCGTCGAGCTGGAGCCCGGCTCCGCGATCCAGCGCGAACTGGTCCTGGTGAAGGTCCGCGCGGACAACGAGACCCGCTCGCAGATCGTCGAGATCGTCCAGCTCTTCCGCGCCAAGACCGTCGACGTCTCGCCCGAGGCCGTCACCATCGAGGCCACCGGATCCAGTGAAAAGCTGGAAGCGATGCTGAAGATGCTGGAGCCGTTCGGCATCAAGGAACTGGTGCAGTCCGGCACGATCGCCATAGGCCGCGGCGCCCGCTCCATCACGGACCGCTCGCTGCGCGCGCTGGACCGTTCGGCCTGACCCGCCCGTCCGCCGCGGCCCGACCGGACCGTATGGCGAGACCCACCGACCTTCCTCACCCCGCCCGACGTACTGTGTGGGCACCCCGCTAGATCCAAGGAGAGACCCCAAGTGGCCGAGCTGTTCTACGACGACGACGCCGACCTGTCCATCATCCAGAACCGCAAGGTCGCGGTGATCGGCTACGGAAGCCAGGGCCACGCCCACGCGCTGTCCCTGCGCGACTCGGGCGTCGACGTGCGCGTCGGTCTGCACGAGGGCTCCAAGTCCAAGGCCAAGGCCGAGGAGCAGGGCCTGCGCGTGGTCACCCCGGCCGAGGCCGCCGCCGAGGCCGACGTCATCATGATCCTGGTCCCGGACCCGATCCAGGCCAAGGTCTACGAGGAGTCCATCAAGGACAACCTGAAGGACGGCGACGCGCTGTTCTTCGGCCACGGCTTCAACATCCGGTTCGGCTTCATCAAGGCCCCGGCCGGCGTGGACGTCTGCATGGTCGCCCCCAAGGGTCCGGGCCACCTGGTGCGCCGCCAGTACGAAGAGGGCCGCGGCGTCCCCTGCATCGCGGCCGTCGAGCAGGACGCCTCCGGCAACGCCTTCGCGCTGGCGCTCTCGTACGCCAAGGGCATCGGCGGCACCCGCGCCGGCGTCATCAAGACCACCTTCACCGAGGAGACCGAGACCGACCTGTTCGGTGAGCAGGCGGTGCTCTGCGGTGGCGCCTCGGCGCTGGTCAAGGCCGGCTTCGAGACCCTGGTCGAGGCGGGCTACCAGCCGGAGATCGCGTACTTCGAGTGCCTGCACGAGCTGAAGCTCATCGTGGACCTCATGTACGAGGGCGGCCTGGAGAAGATGCGCTGGTCGGTCTCCGAGACCGCCGAGTGGGGCGACTACGTCACCGGCCCGCGCGTCGTCACCGACGCCACCAAGGCCGAGATGAAGAAGGTCCTCGCCGAGATCCAGGACGGCACCTTCGCCAACAACTGGATGGCGGAGTACCAGGCCGGTCTGCCGAAGTACAACGAGTACAAGAAGGCCGACGAGGACCACCTGCTGGAGACCACCGGCAAGAAGCTGCGGAAGCTGATGAGCTGGGTCGACGACCAGGCGTGAGCCCGGTGGACAGGGGGTCGCGAACACTCGCGGCCCCCTCGTCCGTATGACCGGCCGCGCACCGCGCGGCGCCTTGTCCACCGCGTAGAACCACGCACGGGTGATCCTTCCGCAACGGCACAGGACGCGCCCCCCACCGCCACTACACTGCCCATCACAAGCGCGTTCAGGCTCACAACGTCGTGCGTCTTCCACGCGGCTTTCCCCCTTCACCGCCTTCGGCCGTCGGGACGGCCGTCCGCGAAGGACTAGTGAGGACTGAAGACCACGTGAGCTCGAAACCTGTCGTACTGATCGCCGAAGAGCTGTCGCCCGCCACCGTCGACGCCCTCGGCCCGGACTTCGAGATCCGGCACTGCAACGGCGCGGACCGTGCCGAGCTGCTCCCCGCCATCGTCGACGTCGACGCCGTCCTGGTGCGCAGCGCCACGAAGATCGACGCCGAGGCGATCGCCGCCGCCAAGAAGCTGAAGGTCGTCGCCCGCGCCGGCGTGGGCCTGGACAACGTCGACGTCTCCGCCGCCACCAAGGCCGGCGTGATGGTCGTCAACGCCCCGACCTCCAACATCGTCACCGCCGCCGAGCTCGCCTGCGGTCTGCTGGTCGCCACCGCGCGGAACATCCCGCAGGCCAACACCGCGCTCAAGAACGGCGAGTGGAAGCGCAGCAAGTACACCGGCGTCGAGCTCAGCGAGAAGACCCTCGGCGTGGTCGGCCTCGGCCGGATCGGCGTCCTGGTCGCCCAGCGGATGTCGGCGTTCGGCATGAAGGTCGTCGCCTACGACCCGTACGTCCAGCCGGCCCGCGCCGCGCAGATGGGCGTCAAGCTGCTGACCCTGGACGAGCTGCTGGAGGTCTCCGACTTCATCACCGTCCACCTCCCCAAGACGCCGGAGACCATCGGTCTCATCGGCGACGAGGCGCTGCACAAGGTCAAGCCGTCGGTCCGGATCGTCAACGCCGCGCGCGGCGGGATCGTCGACGAGGCGGCGCTGGCCACCGCGCTCAAGGAGGGCCGGGTCGCCGGCGCGGGCCTGGACGTGTACGCCGTCGAGCCCTGCACCGACTCCCCGCTGTTCGAGTTCGACCAGGTCGTGTGCACCCCGCACCTGGGCGCCTCGACGGGTGAGGCGCAGGAGAAGGCCGGTATCGCGGTCGCCAAGTCGGTGCGGCTGGCGCTGGCCGGCGAGCTGGTGCCGGACGCGGTCAACGTCCAGGGCGGCGTGATCGCCGAGGACGTCAAGCCCGGGCTGCCGCTGGCCGAGCGGCTCGGCCGGATCTTCACCGCGCTGGCCGGCGAGGTGGCGATGCGGCTCGACGTCGAGGTCTACGGCGAGATCACCCAGCACGACGTCAAGGTGCTCGAACTCTCCGCGCTCAAGGGCGTCTTCGAGGACGTCGTCGACGAGACCGTCTCGTACGTCAACGCCCCGCTCTTCGCGCAGGAGCGCGGCGTCGAGGTGCGGCTGACGACCAGCAGCGAGTCGCCCGAGCACCGGAACGTGGTCACCGTGCGCGGCACGCTCGCCGGCGGCGAGGAGGTGTCGATCTCCGGCACGCTCGCCGGCCACAAGAACGTGCAGAAGATCGTGGCGGTCGGGGAGCACTCGATCGACCTCACGCTCGCCGACCACATGGCGTTCATGCGCTACACCGACCGCCCTGGCGTCGTCGGCACGGTCGGCCGCATCCTGGGCGAGGCGGGCATCAACATCGGCGGCATGCAGGTCTCCCGGGCCGACGTCGGTGGTGAGGCGCTGGTGGTGCTGACCGTCGACGACACCATTCCGGCGAACGTGCTCAACGAGATCTCCGAGGAGATCGGCGCGACGTCCGTGCGCGCGGTGAACCTCGGTCACTGACCGGACGGTTTTCGCAGGTCAACGGGCCCGGCTCCCGCTTCGGCGGGGACCGGGCCCGTGCGCGTGCCGGCATCGCCGTACGGACGCCGTGCGGCCGCGGCCCGTGCGGCTGACCGCCCCAAACATGCATTCCCCAGCATTCACCCGAATGGCGTAGGGGGGGCGGTCCGGGGGAACCGCGAAAGGGCTCCTGCGGCCGCCCGGCCCGGCACATCCCGAGTCCGCCGAGCCTCCCGAGTCGCAACCCGGAAGCGGGCGTCGCGCAATGGGAACTGTGCGTGCCGCACCGGCGCGTGCGGAAGGAGCAGGACCCATGAACGCACCTCTGGGAGACACCCCGCAGACGCTGACCGGCCTGCACGTGGTCGACGTGAACGGCACGAAGGTGGGCACGGTGCAGCAGGTCTACCGGGACGACGCCACCAACGAGCCCGAGTGGATCACCGTGCGCACCGGTCTGTTCGGCATGAAGGAGTCCTTCATCCCGCTCGCCGGGGCCCGCCGGACCGGCGACGAACTGCACGTTCCGCACACCAAGGAGACGATCAAGAAGGCCCCGCGGATCGACGCCGACGCCCACCTCGACCCGTCCGAAGAGACCGAGCTGTACCGCTACTACGGGCTGATCCGGCCGGTCGGCGCGGAGCCCGCGGCCCGACCGGACACGGACCTCACGGGCAGCCAGGGCGCGCCGGAGACCGCCCGCGGCGAGCCGGGTGGCCCGGACGCGGTGCGGCCCGCCGCGCCACCCTCCGGGGCGGAGCCCGGCGGCCCGGCGCGGACGCCCGCCGAGCGCAACAAACTCTTCGACCGGCCGATGGCCGGCGCCGGAGCGGGGGACCGCACCCGCGAATCCCGTCCGGACGCCGACACCCGACGCGACACCGAGCAGACGCCCGAGGCCACGCCCCCTGAGGAGGGGAAGCGGAGAGGCACGGAGGGGCCGGGCACCGAGGGGCGCTGACCCGCGCCCGCGGACCCGGGGCCGGGGCCCGCGCCCGGGGAGCTGCGTCCGGGGACCCGCTCCGTCTGACCCGCGCCCGGGGGTCTGCGCGTCGCGTTGCACGTACGCGCCCGCGCCTCGCCTGCGGCGCGTAGACGTACGTATAAGACACCTGTCTGGTACGGCTGTATGCCGGCGATTAGGCTGCCGCCATGGGACACCGTGAAGATCTTCTGGAAGGCGCAAAGCGCTGCCTGCTGGAGAAGGGGTACGCGCGCACCACCGCCCGCGACATCGTGGCCGCCTCCGGCGCCAACCTCGCCTCCATCGGCTACCACTACGGCTCCAAGGATGCCCTGATGCGCCAGGCGGTGATCGCGTCCAGCGAGGAGTGGGGCATGGGCATGGCCGAGGCGCCGGCCGCCGCGGAGGGCGCCCCGACCTCCGCGGACCCGCTGGAGCGGTTCGCCGAGACCTGGGACCGGGTGCTCCAACACATCGCTGCGGAACCGGAGTTCATCGCCGCCCAGGTCGAGGTGCTGGGGCTGCTCCCGCGCGACGAGGGCCTGCGGGAGGCGATCGGGGCCGTACTGCCGGAGGGCGGCGAGGGCCTGGTGGCGCTCTTCGAGGGCGTCCCCGACACGGAGGTCGACGCGGAGACGGCCCGCATCGTCGGCTCCTTCTACCAGGCCCTCCTCACGGGCCTGATGGTCCAGTCCCTGGTCACGCCCGACACGCTTCCCACGGGACACGACTTGGCAGCGGCGCTGCGACGGGTCACGACGGGGCGCGTTCTCTGACCTTCCGCTGCGCTTTGCGGCGCCGCGTACGTAGTTGTCTGCGGCGTCGCGGTGGTTTCTCGCCGTTGCGCCTGCGGCGGGCTGGGTTCGTGTTGGGTGCGGTGACGGGCCTCCGGGGCCGGTGTTTGGGACTGCTTCGCTTTACGTCCCAAACACCGGCCCCTCCGGCCCGTCCCCTCCCGTTGGGG